>JACOVM010000100.1 GCA_016177345.1 Candidatus Woesearchaeota archaeon
ACCTCCGACTCTGATTTTCGAGGGCTTCCTCAGGTGGAGATGCTAGACTGATTAACAATAGGCCTTACTAGCCTACAAAACCGCAAATCTTTTAAAAACGCTTGATTATTGGATCAAAAATGGAACAAGTTACAGCAGAAACTGAACCAAAGAAGAAATACCTCCTCCAGCATGATAGGCCAAACTGCATCGGCTGCGCTGCTTGTGCTACGGTGAGCGAGAAGCACTGGGAGATGAACGCTGATGGAAAATCAGATATTATTGGCGGTAAAAGCAGAGAAGATGGCTGGCAGGAGCTGGATCTAGAAGAGGTAGATTTTGAAAAGAATCTTGAGGCTGCTGAGAGCTGCCCAGTCAATGTGATTCATGTGACTGATAAGGAGACTGGGAAGAAGGTTATTTGAGACTGCTTAAGGTTTATACGAATTTATCTACCCAAAGGCACCCAAATGATTACCACTGTTGAAGGATAAATACAAAAACCTTTATAAATATCCTTTTCTTTGCAGCATCATGAGCCCTGATCAACATGCTTTAGCCAAGCGGGATGCCACCCTTGAACTTCCATTACGCCGCATTTGGGAGCCGACTGCTGAAGCCATCACTAATTACTTCCAATTTTTAGACCCTTTGCAAGTTCAAGCATTGCTTGAAGCACGGCAACAACCCAATAGGTATCTTCCTATAGAGAGCTTTGGCCGGTTGCGCCAGGATACGTTTCTTCGAACAGTGCTTCTTTCTCCCCAAGGCACTCTTTCCTTGACGGGGTATGCTGGTTCTCATGGCGAACGTTCACGCTCTTATTATGTTGCTGCAAGAAGAGAAAGTTCTAGTGATGTTGTCTTGCCTCTTCTGCAAGTTCTTCACGCCGATGATGAATATGATCGTCTTTGTGACGCTACCCCTATTGAGCTTCATCTTCCAAGAGTTCCTCAAGGAGAACATTATGAACGTCTCCTCCATCTAGAAGATTCTATCAGGGCTGGTATAGTAACTCTTGATAGAAATCTTGTCGGAAAATACGTGCTTCAGCCAGGAAACAAGTCTGTTGGATTAGAAGAAGTCATTGCTGCTGCGTCAGTGGTAAGCGAAAGCGACGTTGTTGCTATTCTTTCCTCAAGCAGGCAATATTCTGTTAAAGGCGGGCTTTTTTCGTTGGCACGTCTTTCTCATCAATCTTATCAAGATGCGGTGGCAAAAGAGCTATCCCGCCATGGCGTTAAGGTGATATCCCTCCGATACGCTCCAAAGACTGATATCTCCACAGCTATCTGGGCTGAGGTTCCTCAAGAGGGTGACACCTTTCTTGAGGGAGTGTCCTTTTCTCGGTGGGTCTTTGGAGGGAACCAGGGGTTTACGTCCAAAGAAGTCCGTAGAGTGCTAGGGAGGTACCCTCCTGAATTGATAGCCTCTATTGATCAACGTGGTACAGAATATGGCGTTACTGTTTTTCTCATGGACCCTTTTGTTACATTCGTTTCCACACACATGAACACTGTCGAATCAGGAGGGGGTGGGAGAGGCTCTACGGCTACATCTCTTGCTGGTCATTACAACAATCCTTCCATTTCAACACAAGTTGGACTATTGCAATTGGCATTAACCTCTAAAAGTGATTCTTTTGGCGATCCAAATGATCGTGGTGGATTTGCAGGGCCATTTGCTGAGTTTCGTGATTCTGCTCCGCTTGCACTCTACGGAACAGCAATGCCAGAACAGCCAAGAGGAACAACTGCTGAGCTTCATGGATTGAAATTGCTTATTCAACAACTTGAGGAAAGTAGGGATGATTCTGATCGTGCTGTGAGAGCAACGATGATCAACGAACACGAGTTTGTATTTACTGGTTCCCAAACACCGCTTCCATGGCAATTTCTAGCATATGCCATGAATCATGTAGCAAATCAGCTGGATACTTATGTTATGCTGGTAAGAAAGCCAAACCAACTAGTCTCAGAGCGTGGACAAGATGGATTTGCAAGATATTCTTTTGGTAAGTCCCCCCGCATCTATCTCGATACAAAAAACCATCTGCCACAAGACACAAAGATAGGACGAGTCGTTGCAAATATTGTATATAGATAAGTATAGATGAGTTATGGAGATAAGTTAAATTGTCCGTTATCCTTTTTTGTTTATTTCTCGTGCTTTGTTTGATTTCTTTTTTTCTCTCCCACAAGATGAGGGAGAAAAAAAGAAATCAAACAAAACAAACAAAAGGGGTTAGAAAAGAGCATGAATCCCCTTTTACCAAAAACAACAAAGTATATAAAGATAGTTGTGCGATTTCTCTACCATGGCCTCTCCACAGCAATCTTCCTCATTCACCGTCACCCCCTGGATTGTTAAGGGCGATGTGGACTATGACAAGCTAATCACCCAGTTTGGTGTCCAGCGGATTGATGACGCTCTTCTAAAGCACGTGAAGAAGCTTACCGGAGAAATTCACCCATATCTTCGCCGCAACATCTTCTTCTCCCATATGTATTTTGATAAGATTCTTGATGCTGTCGAAAAAAAGCAGAAGGTTTACCTTTACACAGGGCGCGCGCCTTCTGGCCCGGTTCATCTCGGCCACATCGTGCCATGGCTTTTTACGAAGTGGCTGCAGGACAGGTTGAACATGCACCTGCTCTTCCAAATTCCAGATGAGGAAAAGGTGCTGTTCAAGGATAACCTCACTACAGAAGAGGCTGAGCGATGGACAAAAGAAAACATCCTTGACATCATCGCTGTCGGATTTGATCCAAAAAAGACAAAAATATTTGTTGATACGGAATATGCTGGTCACATGTACAAGCACGCCTGCGCTGTTGCACGAAAGACAACTGCATCAACAGCAAAAGCCTTGTTCGGCTTCACTGATTCCGACAATGTCGGCAAGTATTTCTACAGCTGCATGCAGTCAGTGCCTGCATTTCTTCCTACGGTTATGGAAAAGAAAAAGACACTTTGCCTCATCCCCTGCGCCATCGACCAGGACGTTCACTTCAGATTAACCCGTGATGTTGCAGAAGGCATCGGATTTCCAAAGCCAGCAACTATCCTCTGCCGATTCCTTCCTGCGTTGACAGCTGGAGCAAAGATGAGCGCGTCAGAAACAGAGACCTTGGTAGCAACAACTGACACGCCAGACGTTGTCAAGAAAAAGATTATGAAGTACGCCTTCTCCGGTGGAAGAAATAATCTTGAAGAACATCGCAAATATGGTGGAAATCCAGATATTGACATTGCCTACCAATGGCTAACATTTTTTGAGGAAGATGATGCCAAGCTCAAGAAAGTGTATAATGATTACAAAAGCGGCAAGCTCCTCTCTGGAGAATTAAAGATGATTCTGGTAGACAAGCTGAACACTTTCCTCAAGAAGCACCAGGCAGCACGGGAGAAAGCGAAAAAAAATGTTGAGAAGTTCATGCTGAGGGATTAAATATGGGTGATCCCAGATATCCAAAATTATGGGATGCTAAGAACAACATGCTCGTTCGAACATTTGTTTTTTCAAATTTTATAGAAGCAGTGCACTTTGTCAATGATATTGCGACCATTGCAGAACAGATGAACCATCACCCCGATATAGAAATTTTCTCGTACAAGAATGTCAAGGTCAAGCTGACGACACACAGCGCTGGAAACACAGTCACGAAAAAGGACGTTTCGATGGCAGAAGAGATTGATAAGCAATACACTTCTTCAAACCAGCCAGCTCTGTAGAAAATCTTTCTTCGTTTTTAGTCGTAACCACATTATTTTTGACTAAAAAACACAGCGGCGCCAAAAATCTAAGGCGACATTTTCTACAGAGCCATGCATAACACAAAATTTATAAAGTACCATACCCTCAAATTTTAGAAAAGGAGTTATTATGCGAGATCTCGGAAGCGTAATCGTTATCGTGATTCTTATTTCTATTATTGCCAGTTTTACGAATTGGTCATCAAACAATAATCTTACAGGAATAACAGGGGGAGATATTATAGGAGCCCCCTATAGAGATAGAGGGATCACGTATCATTACACCTGCAGTGAGGATGACAAGGGAGAAGTCTATACTCACTCTGGAACAACAACAGTTACAAAGTGGCAGGATACCCCTACCCTAAAAGTTGTTAGGACAGTAACAAAAAACGATAACTGTGAAAGCTCGACAAAATTGCGAGAGTGGCACTGTCTAAGAGATGGTACCTCAAGGGGGGATGCGTATACCTGTCCGTACGGTTGTGAGGAAGGAGCATGCAAACCAAAGCCGCCTGTTTGTGGAGATGGAACAAAACACTGGTCTGAGGAGTGTGATGACGGAAACCTTAATGACAAAGATGGTTGTACCTCCACCTGTAAGAGCGCTTCTGATCGATGCACTGATTCCGATAGTTCAGAAACATACCAAGGAATGGTTCGAGGGACAACCAAAGAAATTGCAGATGATGGAAAAGTCATTATTGAAAAGAAAGACTCGTGCAGTAACGATGGTACGGTGCTCACTGAATATACCTGTGATGGGGACACTATAAAAGAGACAGAATATAATTGTTATTATACTATCTTCGGTACTGATCCGATGAGTGGTGCATATACCAGTACCATTGACCCACAATGCACTACCCTAGGAGTGTGTTCTAAGCGACAGTACCTAAGTGAATTAGAAGAGCGATAGAATAAGACAGAGGTTGTCTAGTTCTCTATAGGGGGGTATACAAAACTTTTTTAAATGAGTTCAAGTAGCTTCTTCTATGTCCATGAAATGCCCTAAATGCCGTTCTGACCATGTAGAGATGGAAGACTATAACCATATTCAGTGTCGTGTCTGCCTTGACTGTGGGTTTGATGAGAGAGATGAGCTAGACTCTGTCGGTGGGCAGAAGGCGTCAAAGAAAGCAAAAGCTTCTTATACCCCTTATAAAACTGGTGGCAGCCAGAGAGCTCGACGATGAGTAGCCAGCAGAGCAAGAAGAAGCGATGGAAATGTATGGTGTGTGGCTACATTCATGAAGGAGGCTCACCGCCAAAACACTGCCCCAAATGCGGAGCGCCAGATGAGGAATTTGAAGAGCTTCAGCCAATGGAGGGTATTGAGCGTAATCCAGTATATGACCAATTAATCAAAAGTGACCAGAATGGCGGAGACAACTAACGAAACAATAAACGGAGCGATAAAGCCAAAACGGCAACGGGCAATAATCTCTGAAGTTATCCACGTAAATGCAGAGATTAACCTGTACAAGTTAGTGGCAGATGACCAGCAGGATTTCAATTTCCTTCCTGGCCAGTTCGTTATGGTCATCTTGAAAGATAAGGAAGGAAAAGAAATTCGGCGCGCATACTCTATCGCTTCATCACCTTACACGAAAGGCCATATTGAGCTGTGTGTAAAGTATTATGAGAATGGAAAGCTCTCTCCACTGCTCTTCAAGCTCAAAAAAGGGGATCATCTTGACATTGATGGCCCCTATGGGAAGTACACCCTGCAGCGCCCGCTTCCCGGAGAAATGGTGTGCATCGCAGCAGGCACTGGCATCGCACCAATCATGAGCTTTATCAGAACAGCAGTCGTAGAAAAGGCATTAACCCCAATTACTCTTTTTTATGGCTTTCGTTACCCCCACGATTTTATTTATCGAGATGAACTCCTCCAGTACAGTAGAAACTACCGTAACATCACTGTTCTTCCAACAATAAGTACAAAGGAAGCAGTCGATTGGAATGGCCACCGTGGCTATGTCCAGGATATTGCACAACAAATGCTTCGAATTGGAAAAAGCACCCATGCATACCTGTGCGGCCCACCAGGAATGGTTACTTCTGCGCAAAAAATGCTTCTTGATATGGGCATGAAGAAAGAGGATATTTTCAAAGAGCAATGGGAGTAGGCTATTGCGAGCTTAGTGGAAACTTTTCAATAACGCTCGAGGATATAAAGCTTTAAAAACGACATTCCAACTCTTATCCTTATTTTTGTGTGGTTTATGGTGCTGAACGATGACAGGAAGGGCTTCAAAACATCGACCGCTACGAAGCCCCGGCCGAAAACCAACGTTTGCTGATACTAAGGCTGTTCTTCGCATTTTTCTGGAGTTAGATAGGGATGTTCTTGGCCTTCACCCACAACCTAATTCATTTTATCGTGATCAAGTTCATGCTATCCAGGGGAAATTGGGCATTCCTGACCATGATGGATGGTACGGAAAGAGTTCTGTTGATCGAATAGTTGATCATTTTATGGAACACCATTACAGCAATAATCATAGCTATAATAGGGGGAAAAGTCAATCGCAAGAAAAACAAAAAAAGAAAAAACGTCACATCCCCGAAGGACAAAAAAGCCATGATGAGTCAACGCTAGTAAATTTAGTAGATGATACAACCTCTTCGAAACCCCAGGAAGAGGCTCTATCCCGATCAGAATCATCAGCCGCTTTTGGCACACACCCTCAACCCCCTGTGCCAAAACCTCTGCCACGTTCACCAAGAAGAGCTATCCCTGCATCTGCAGTTGATGTAGATTCAGTATATCATTTTCCAATGTACCAGCGTGACGGCCGCAAAGTTGTTGTTCTCAATGACCTCTTTGCAGTAATGAGGGCTCTTGATCGAAAGCAGGGGTGGAACGTGCTTAGCCAAAAAAGGCAAGGAAGCTATCTTGCTGCTTTTTTTGATGAAAGGCCAGAAGAAGTAGCTGTTTATCACGTAGAAGTTTCTCCAGAAGATGCTGTAACATTTCTTAAGCAGTATCTTCACCGTCGAGAAAAAGATATGGCTGAGCTTCAGGCTGAGAACCTCCGCCTCAATGCTGCGATTCAAGAGCAAAATCTTCTTCGAGCAATTCTTCGAAAAAGGAACGAGGATGATCCTCTCGATAATTTAGAACAACGTATTATTGATGATCAACATAAAGAAATGGTCTATCGCATTGTGCTAAGTGTCGATGTAAGCTCTTATGTAACAAGAGACATGATGATGCCGGTTCTTCAAGGACGAGAGATTCATGTTCGCTGGTACTACACACAAAGTACTTTGGAGCCGGTACAACATATTGTTCGCGCAGTACGCCACTCACTTTCGCAAAAAGATGGCAGCCGGGCAATTGCCAGTTATGTTGATAACCTCTATGAAGCGAGGTACATTCCACACCAAACGGGAATTTCAGGATATCTCACTCCTGAAGAGCTATTCAATTTCTTAACTCAGCTCTCTCATCCCTCTTCTGAGAGCAAAAGAAAAGAAATTGCTGAACGCTTAAAGCTAATTATGAAGAATGGAACGCCGGAACGGCGGCAACGCCCGGAAGACCCAATTGAACAATTTCAAAAAACGCACAAGCATGACCAGTTTGCTACGTATCAGCAAATCGCGGATGTTATGGTTGGCATCGACCTTCGTAGTGGGCGATCAATGAGTTCTCAACAATATTACCGTCGAGTGCTAGAAGATGCACGACATCAGTCTATTCTTAGTGATGATCGGCTTAGAGTGCATCCCGGAGGACATATTGTTGTTCGCGATGCTGTTCAATTTTTAGAAAAGTATCGGGCAAGGCTAATGAGGAAGGGAGAAAGACAAGATACGAAAGGGCGATCTCCTCTTTAGTATTATGCGAACCTTTAAATATATGAGCCTTTTTTATCTTTCTGTGATAGTATGACATCAAAACGCTTATTACCCTTGGCAGCCATGGAAAAAGTAATGAAGCTTTCTGGAGCTGACCGTGTTTCTGAAGACGCTAAAGCAGCATTAAAAGAGGTAGTAGAAGAGCGGGCAGAGGTCATTGCAAAGAATGCAATCCGTCTTGCGAACCATGCCGGAAGAAAGACCGTAAAAGCGGAAGATATCAAGCTGGCATTGAAGCAATAATGTCTTTTTTCAAACCAAAATGTTTATCAACTTCAAATCCTACTTCTAAATGATGGATAGAAAAATACTGTTACGAGTAGCAGGGCCTGTACTAATCATTCTTCTTGTCCTTGTCTTTCTCAATGCAGAATATGCCACGACTAAGATACGGAGTGTGCTTATTCGCAGTTCTATTGAAGATATTCCAAGTGATGGCGCGCCACAAGAGCCTCCCTTGCTTCTCCTCCATGGGTTTACAACGACGTATAGCAAGCGGGTTTCAGAATTTTCTTTGTATGCTATGCAGAAAGCTCTTGCCCATGATTTACGGTATCGTGACCAAGGGTTATTAATTCCGGAGACAACGTGTGCTGAGCTTCGATACGCTGCAAAGCCGATCATTGTTCGTGCATCGTACTTAAACGGGGTGAGTAATGCAACAATCCATGACTATGCGGGTAATGTTGCGCAAATGATCGAACGGATAAAGTATTGTACTGGTGCAAGCCAGGTTGATGTTGTTACTCATTCAATGGGCGGGATAGTTATGCGGCATTATCTTCGAACGAACGGGACCACATCTGTTCGAAAGTTCGTGATGCTTGCCACCCCAAATCATGGCGGCTTGTACCACCTTGGAGATATTGCAGACTATCTTGCAAAAAAAGAAGAAGTACTCGATATTGATTTTCTTCAATTATCAGAACATCATCCTTACATGAAATGGCTTAATGAGGAAGAAAAAATTCCTGGCGTTGAGGTGGTGACGATTGCAGGGCTTGTTGATGGCCAAGGCGATGGGCTGGTCTTGGCTGATTCTGTCCCTATTGACGGATCGCATCATGTTGTTGTCCCATGTAATCATGTGTTTATCAAACGCCCAGCACTCTGCCCAAAAGCATATCAGGAAGTTGTCGCAGCGCTCTCCTCCACGCTTCTTTCTGATAAAGACGAGACTACAGCGACTACAGTTTCACTCTCATAAAATCTTTTGCACATGCCGTATTTGGAAAGATTGCTGTTGCCTCATCAAGAATGTCATGGGTTGATTTATACCTCTGGGAGAAGTGAGTGAGGATCAATTTTTTGACGTTTGCTTGTACTGCAATGGTTGCAGCCATGCTGGAGGTTAAGTGCTTGTACTGCTCTGCCTTTTCTTGAAGGGCATTGGAATACGTTGATTCGAGAACTAATATATCAGCATCTTTTGCAAGCTCAACTGCTTCCTTGCAGAGGTACGTATCGGTAATGTACACGAATTTTTTTCCTTTTTTGACTGTTGTTGCTGCTTCAACATCAATTTTTTTGCCTTGGTACACAATGCTTTTTCCCTCTTGAAGCTGTTTGAGATGAGAGCCTTCACGAACGCCCATTCTCTTGAGGAGTGGCATGTTCACGTTTCTCGCGTCTTTTTCTACAAAAGCAAACCCGATACAGGGAGTTGAATGATTCATCTGCGCTGCAAAAATAGCATACCTGTCTGTTTCAAGAACTTTTTCTACTCCCTTTGGCCATAGTTCTTTAACATCAAGGTGAAGGCTTTTGTCAAACACACTTACCTGGAGGAGATGCTCTGCTCGCTTGGCTGATCCTTTTGGGCCGTACAGCTCAATATGCTTATCCCCTTCCTCACCATGGGTTATTGTTTGAAGGAGGCCGATCAAGCCGCCCATGTGGTCACCGTGCCAGTGCGTTAGAAAGATCCTGGTGACAGCTTGCCTGCTAATGCCTGCTATGTTAAGCTGACGCTGGGTTGCCTCACCACAGTCAAAGAGCAGCCCTTCAGTGCGATACCTAAGAAAAAGGCCGGCCACGTTCCGTTCTTTCGTTGGGATAGAGGCAGAAGTGCCTAATATGATGAATTCCATCTCTGCCTTGCCATTCCTGTTCTTTATAAGGTTTTGTCTGCAGGGAATCCGTCATAATTATTTTCACTATTGAAAATAAAAAAGAGGGGGAACGACAACGTTGAGGTGGTGCTTAGTGGACAATATTGGACAAAGCCAGGCCAAAGCAAATGTTAATATACTCCATCACTTCAAGAAAAAGGGTAGAACAATAGCGCCCTTCAGTACCCCAATCACTCTATTTTTGGTGATCCTATGAACTGCCACATCTGCGGAAAGAATGCCTCCCTTGTTCTTGCAATTGTTGAATCTGTTGAACTTGAAGTCTGTTCCGAGTGCTCCAGATTTGGAAAAGTTATCCACAAGCCTGCTCCTGCTCAACTTCAAAAGCTGAAGCCGGCACCAAGGCCAAGACAAGACCTCCCTGAGGAGGTTATTGTAGCGGACTATGCGGAGCGCATCAGAAAAAGAAGAGGGCAGCTTGGCCTTACCCAAGAACAATTTGCAAGAAAACTTGCTGAAAGGGAGTCAGCTATCCAAAAAATAGAAGCAGGAACAATTGAGCCGTCTATACCTACTGCCAGAAAAATAGAGCAGCACCTTCACATTGTCCTTGTCGAAGAGCCAGAGCCTGCCATGTTCATTCCAGCAAAAAAAGATGCCTCATCAACAATGACCTTAGGAGATCTTATCAAGAAAAAAGAAGCGTAATCTCTATGACTGTTCATTTATAATTGCCTCTATTTATTCTTAGGCCCACTATTCTTTCCCTTGAATAATTCCTCTTCAACCTGCTCCTTATCTACAAACCCGGCCATTGTTTTATTATTGATAATCACTGTCGGTGGGCTTGTCACATTATACATTCTTTTAATAGTCATCAAGACAGGATCATCAAGGTTAATATCAAAAGAATAAATGTTTACCGCAGGATATTTTCTATGAATCGTATTGAGGACATACCCCTGTTGTTTACATGTTTCACAATCTCCCTCATTAGAGTAGAAATATAAAATGAGGTCATACTCCGCATTGCATTCTCTCTGCGCTTTTTTGAGGAACAGCCAATGCCGTATTTCAAGAAGAGAATAATACCTCTTCAGATTAAGAACATCGGCATCATGCGTCCCAAGTGATTCTTCCATGTACGCTAGCTTACTTCCTATTTCAAATAATTCTTGGGAAAGCTCGTTAGCATGGATATTTTCACAGGGATGTTCAGCAAGCAGCACATACTGAAGCTCAGACCCAATAGTTCGCACTGCAATATCCTGCTGTAGTACATCAATAGTTTGAAGCTTGCCGCTGCTGATCACATTTCCAAGAAAAATACCGGCAATAAAAACAAGAGTTGTTATCGAGAATGCTGCAACGTACTTAACCCAGGCAGTCATAGTCCATTATCCCCTGGAGAGCCTTCCCCATCTGATCTGCTTTTTTGTCATCTTATAATATCCAGCAAGGACCCACCAGTACGCAAAAATAATCCAGTATACCAGAAGATAGAGGACATAGGATAATTTTAGGGTGTTCTTCTCCCGAGAATATTTCTTAGCCAGATAAATAACTGCCAATCCTGTGCATAAGGCAATCAACGCAAGAAAAAATAATGGGCCTGTGCTTAAAAAAAACAGATCAATCTTCAGCTTAAGCCATGGAAGAATGTCGAAGTTGATCGCTCTTAAATTGAGTATAAACTCGTAAAGCCTGCCTGCAATTTTTATTCCAACATACCCTAAAAGAAGAATAGCTAAGGCAACGGAGACAAATGCCCCTGGAAGGATAAATAATCCAAGATCATGATGCGCCTTGCTGAATAATCTTCGATAATTAATGACGTTATTCAAAAATCCAAGGTACCATCGTTTTCTTTGATTATTCAACGAAGCTATAGTGTCAGGCCCGACCGTCCATACAACCGCGTTTATGGCATTTTCTATTCTATAATGGTTTGCCTGAATTCGCAAAGCAATCTCAATATCCTCTGTCATGTTGTCTGCATCATAGCCCCCATACTTTTCAAAGAATGATTTTCTATAGATTGTAAATGGGCCAGGGGTTACATGAATGGCGTTAAAATACGCAAAGACTTTACGGAGATAAACCCCAATTAAATATTCTATACCCTGAATACGCTGAAGAACTCCCTTTGGCTTGAATACCTTAAGAGAGGGAGTTACTGCCATCACTTCTTTATCTTGAAAATATCCAACCATCTTTTTCAGTGCATCAGGCTCCACAATAGAATCTGCGTCAAGGGCGCCAAAAAAAGCACCATGTGCATGCTTAAGGGCAACATTAAGAGAATCTCCCTTTCCAGTATTCTCCTTCCGTATCACTTTTACTCCCCTTGCCGTAAATTGCTGGGCAATGCGATAGGTATCGTCGGTACTTCCATCGTCAATCACAATAATCTCAACTTTATTTTTTGGGTAATCAAGATGAAGGAGTGATAAAACAGTCTTTTGAATGGTTACTTCCTCGTTATACGCCGGAACAGCAATGGTAACTTTTTCCAAATTGAGCGGTGCTGGCGGGTTTTGAAGCTTCTTTTTTTGTTCGAAAAACAGGATAAAAAAGAGGATGGAGGTAAATAGCCCAAAATAGCTGGTACTATACAGCAGGATTTTTCCTATGATCTGTTCCATGGTGGTCGTTGTTTACTAGCAGACAGCAATTATAGATTTTATAATTTTATATTTTATAATCTTATCAAAGGGCATCTATTGAACGGTATCGAGAACTTTCCATACCTCAATCTCCTGATTAGTATAGACATTTTTAAAGGTTTCGTTGCTTCGTAACAAAAAGAGCAAGCCCTGGTTCTTTCCAGTCCATACTTTTCCTTCTTTCATATCCCTTGTAATAAGTATATAATCTATATTATACTTTTTGAGAAGGTTTTTTGCTTCGGATAGATCCCTTGTTTGGAAAAGCTGGTGAACAGCAGCTCTTTTTTGGTCGCCTCTCTCCAGGCTTGATATATAGTTATCCAACAGGACAATTCGCTCGGCAAGCGCCTCAACATAATACCCGTTATCTGAATGGGATAAAATAATATCATCCGGGTCTGTTATCTCATTTACCACTCGAAGCCCTTCTATGAACGTAGAGCTTGGTGGCTCCAGCCTGGTCATATTCAGAAATGAAACGCTTGAGAACAATAGCCCGCAGATAATAATAACCATTGTTGCACGCTGAAGCCATTCTACCTCCCATACTGATCGGTGAAGGCGGAGAATGCCTTTCATTGCAAGAACAGAAAATAAAAAGGAAAGATAACTATTCATTTCTTTTGAAATAAAAAAAG
>JACOVM010000001.1 GCA_016177345.1 Candidatus Woesearchaeota archaeon
GGCATCCGAGGATACGGGCTCCCGCAAAACGTGATCAGGACACGTCGCTTGGCAGCAGTGCCAATCCCCAAAATTAAGATTCGGGACAGAGCCGGTTTTTTGCTCTCTAGAAAAAGCTATCCATCTTTTTGGCTGATTTGGCCAGCTTACAAATAGTTCATCGAGACCGGCAGTTCTTGAGTGATGTACAGTATCCGCACACCATCTAATGTTTCTTCTATACTGATAGGTTCCATTTCATCACTTTTTGCATCAGCTATTTTTGTGGTGAACCAATGATCAAAATAAGGAAGGTCATCTGGGGATTGAACATGAATTGGGGCTCTTTGACCAAAAACTAACCATCGTAAATAGGCATCATCTTTTCGCTGAACATAAACAATGTCATGAATTGCTCCGGCAACAGATTTGGCTTGTGTACAATATTCAGATGTGCCGATCCAAGGCCCCCTCACTCGAACAATAGTTGTTTGTTGCATTAGCCGCTTATTTTTCAAATCTCACATACCCGCCAACCTGTGCAGTTGGCTTTTGCCCAACACCATAATCTGTTTCAGTTCCGATTCCCGCAGAAAACCCGTCAAGAATCTCATGCCCAATTCGTGCCCGGATTGCCCCTGTTACGGAATCCTGGTTTGCCCAAAGAAGATGCTCGAGATCAATACCAAAACCTCTTTCACTAATACCAGGCATCCTAAATGAGGGTATAGTAAGCCATTCTACTATTGGGCTACTAGACATGCTTGACACGACAGCAGTAAAGATGCTTAACGCCATGTCCTTATCAATTTCAACCGTGGCATGGTAAGAAACTCCTGCTCGGGGAATGACCTCTGTTTCAGGAATAATTCCCTGCAAGAGAGCACGAAAGCCATAAAGCTCTCCAAGACCAAGTTCATGAAGCATGAAATTCTTAGCAGTCCCGTCGTATGCTACTGATGCCCTGTTTCTGAAGAAATATGCCGCGTTGGCTGGACCAATATCAGTATCAGTTGCTGCTTTAATATCAGGAATAATGCCTTGTGCGCTGGCAAACGCCTCTGCTCGTACCCATGCTGCCTCTGCTGGTTTTGTGGTGAGGCATACTGCAGCTAGTGTTGTCGCTAGCGCTGCTGCTAGTGTTGTTCGTGATCGTTTCATAGTTTTCACTCGTTCTGTTCATCATGCCACCCCCTTTTCATCTCCAAACAGAAGAAACCAAAAACTATATAAACATTACCTACCCCCAAGGGGGGAGTAATAGAGGATGACAGAAACCAACGCTATTTTGGAGGACATCGGCTTAACCAAGGCTGAAGCAAAGGTGTACCTTGCTCTCTTAGAGCTTGGCTCGTCAACAACCGGCAATATCGTTGATAGGTCTGGGGCATCTTCTTCTAAAATGTATGAGATCCTTGAAAAGCTCATTCAAAAAGGGCTGGTGAGCTATGTCATCAAGAGCGGCACAAAACATTTTGAAGCATCACCACCAACAAGAATTGTTGAATATCTGAAAGACAAGGAAAAGAGAATCATCGAACAGGCACAGAATATTAAGAAAATCCTCCCAGAGCTGGAACTCAAGCAAAAGCTTTCAGAATACAAGTCTGAAGCGAAAATCTATCGCGGCATGAAGGGGCTCGAAACTGCATTCTATGAATCCTTAAAGCTGCTCAACAACAAAAAAGAGGACCATATGCTTGTCATCGGCATCCCCAAGCGAGGTGATATAGTCAATCAGTTTTTTGTGCGCTTTGCCAGAGACCGAGCAAAAAAAGGGTTTCTTATGAAAGCGCTTTTCAATGAAGAAGCACGAAACGATTTGCAGGCGCAACCTGAAAATCTTCCAAACTCAGAAGTGAGATTTACACCAGAAATAACACCAGCTGCCATCAACATTTTCAAAAACAGGGTCATCATATTTCCAGAAGCAAAAGCAGAGCCATTACTTATTGTCATCGATAATAAGGAAATTGCGGATTCATTTCGTGTTCAATTTGAGAGGTGGTGGAACACGGAAACAACGGTCGCAAAAGGAATGGACGCATTGAAAAAAGTCATCTTTACTGTTATGGATGATGCTGCAAAAGGGCTTACTGAATATCATGTCTTTGGCGCAACATTTGGATCAGAAAGGGGGCTGGATCAGCAGTACGTCAATTTCTTTAGGAAAATCCATACTGAAAGGGCAAGACGGGGAATTCCTGCAAAACTCTTATTCTCTAATGAGGTCCGGAAGATTGTAGAGAAAAACAAGAGAGAGTTGTATGATGAAAAGAATGCAGAAGTCAGATTTCTTCAAGCAGGATTAGAATTTCCCATAGAAATTTTTACGTCAAAAGACAAAACATTCCTCACTATTCAAGAGAAGGAGCCAACAATTATAACTATAGATAATAAGAAAATAACAGATTCATTTCGGCGGCTTTTTTCTGTCATGTGGAAAGAGGGTGGACGATAAGGGTTAAAATAATGTGTTTAAATAGCGCAAAGGAACAGAAAAGAACAGAAAAGGCGGCCACTGGGAGTTGAACCCAGCCCTA
>JACOVM010000102.1 GCA_016177345.1 Candidatus Woesearchaeota archaeon
GAAATAGTGCTTCATAAGCTTTTGGTGACAAAATGTAGAAAAAAAGAGGATTCTATTGAAGATATTTCAAAACAGAGCATACTTTTTTCAAGAAAAAAGCATTTATTTGGAAAAACTGGGCTTTTATGTAGAATTCATAGCACAGAAAACAGTAGGATGGATGGGCGACAGATGAACAGTAAAAAATAAGGTGATTCACTATTCAAGAATAATCACAAAACCTTTTAATATGACGGGATATAAAAGAGAAGGGGGGATTATGGGCTTATTCACGAAAGAGAAAAAACCAGTCTTGAAGGGACTTCCACCGCCACCTTTACCTTCTATCGAAGGAAGGATCTCCTCAGACCTCTCTTTTCCTGACCTTCCCAACCTTGACCTCCCTCCTTTGCCTTCTCAAAAAAAGACAGCAATGCCTGTTCCTCCCCCGCCAAGACCACAGGAGGCACGAACAAGCCAGTTTTCTCTTCCAGACATCCCAGTGCCACGGCCAAAGCAAGCACCAAGAGAACAACAACTGCGAATGATGAAGCCACTGGATCTTGAATTACCTGCTCTTCTCTCCTTAGAAAAAGAGGAAAAAGCATTTGAACCGATGACCTCTGATCTATTGAAAGAAAGGAAAGAAAAGGCAGTATGCTCACCAATCCCTCTTCCAAAAATCAAAAAAGAGCAGAAGCTTAGTGATGAAGGCCTTACCTTTCCTGACCTTCGCTTTCCAGAAATTCCACCAATGTTCCGCAAGCCAACGCTTCAAAAGGGAGAAGCCACTCCACAAGAGCTCCCTGATTTGGACCTACCCGAACTCCAGCCCCTTCAAGAGCTTGGAGAGAAAAGGCAACCAAGAATGGCACGAGAACAAAATCTCCTTGTCCAAAAAGGCTGCCTCTATGTTGAAATGCAGATGTATACTGACCTTCTTAATAACATCCATGAAACGCAGGATAGTGTAAAGCATGCAGGCACGGCAGTTGAACAGCTCAATTCGCTCAAAAACAAAGAAGATTCCTCTATTGAAGCACTTAAGGCATCTATTGAGGGAATGCAGCGAAAATTCCAATACCTTGATAAGATGCTATTCGAGACAAACAGTGCTTAACCAATTCAGCAATAAGCCAATAACGGGTATAATAACAAAGGGTGAACACCATGACCAAGCCGATATTCGTAAAAGTTGAACAGTACGATGACGCAAAAGACGTACTTTCTGCAATTCAAAAAAAGCTTGATGAAGCAAAAGAAACCTTAGAGAAGATTCAAAAGCTGCGAGAACAGGAAGAAGAAGAACTCACGGCTTGGACTGAAGAGATGAAACAAGCTGAAGAGCGCGTAGCTCACATGCAGGACGTGCTGAACCAGCAGGGATAAGCAGAACAACCATGGCAAAACAAGACGACCTCTTTTTTAGGAAGATTGATGATCCTGTAGACTTTCGAAAGGCAGGACTTGAGGCATTACGCGAGACAATTCATGCCATGAGGCGTTTTGACGCTGTTAAAAAGATAAGAACAGAGAAGGTAAGGGAAGTACTGAAGCTTCGAGATAAGGTCCAAGAACTGAACGTAGACCTTCATCGGCTCCATGACCTTCTTCCAGACATTGAGCCAGAGCCAAAAAAAGAGCAGCAAAAAGCAAGGCCAGCACAAGAATACCAGGCACCGGAACGACAAAAAGGGCGAGAGGATATTGACGAGTTGGAAACCCAGCTCAAGGAGATCGAAAAGAAATTAAAGGATTTGAATCGGTAAGAAATACACAAGTTTTAATAGGACTCGTTCTTCCCTATAAGGATGGTAACCCTTATTGCAGTTTTTGACAGGGAGGAATTAGAGAGACAGGGGAAAACAATAGATGATACTGCCTATCTTGGCCCTAACAGCGCAATTGGACTCAGTGCAGTGCTCTTCCATGCACCATTTAATCAAGCAGAAAAGGAAGAACTAGAACGTGATCCTGATTTTAGAAGATATTCTAAGGATCCAGAAAGGTATTATATAACGACGGTTAGTGGTAATTAAACCCTCACCTTTTTATACCCGTGCATTCCTTCTTGGGCTGTTCTATTGCAGGGGTAGCGAAGTGGTCAAACGCGATGGACTCAAGATGAGCACGTCAGAGGATGACCATAATCTCCACTGATGAGGAATCCATTCCCTTAGTGGGTTCGGGGGTTCGAATCCCTTCCCCTGCATTTTCTTTTCATCCCTCTCCTGCACAACTAAACTGATATATTGGGATGAAAAATATGTTGGAATGAAAAGAAAAGGCTTTTTCTGCTTTAAGAAGAGGCCCGTTCAACTATGCTGATCTAGTCATCTCTTGTAGCAATATTCTAACCACATCTTTTTAAAGAAAGAGAGCGAAAATGTCGATAGTAAAAACCCGATTGTTGGAACAATAGAGTTGATGAGCGGTTTTGGAAGCCCTGCAGCATAAAAGAAAAGAACAACAATAAAATAAGTGAGCACCGCAATAATTATCTTTCTCGTCCAGCTCGTCTCCCATGCTTTATCTGCCTCAACACGCTGGTTGCGGGCGTGAATCCTTTCAATTTCCCTTCTGACCTTTATTGGTTGAGGCATCTTACTCTACTCTTCTAAGCTCTAAGCCATCAAAATCTTTATCATAACTTGCAATTTCTTGACAATTATGAAGAAGAGCGGTCGTATAATGGATAAGATCAAAGATGCTCAGTTTTTTATATTTCTCTCTTCGCTTTAACGATTCAAAAATGAGATTGGTATCAAGGGGTATAACCTGGAGATTCAGCCTTAACAAAGAGCGAATTGACATAGCTGCATTTTCTGCTGAAACGTTATGCTCAAGGATATTACCAGCTTCGACAATATTTAAGGCATTAGTAATACCACCTTGGCGAAGAAAATATTGGCATTGTTCTCTTGAAGGATTATCATAAAATGCGTATGCTATGATATTACTATCAATAAACTTCATCGCATCATCCTCTCGTTAAATTCATCCATCTGTTCAGCAGAAAGGCGGCGCTTAGGTTTAATATGCTTTGCTTGCTCAAACAAAGCTTCTATATCACCTTCAAGTGGCTTTAGAACGATGGCATCTTTCTTTTTGATGAGCTCCAATTTCGATCCCGCATGAAGATCAAACTCATCTCTTACATCGGCAGGGATTGTTATTTGCCTGCCCTTGCTCATTTCTACAATCATAGTGGCCTCCGCTAGATTTACATTCTGCATGAAGAATGTAGCATGAAAAATATATAAATCTTTTGGTTTTTTGGGCTCTGTCCCGAATCTCTTTTCAACGGGTAGTGCCATCCAAAACTCGCATCACTTCTGTTTTGGCATCCTGTATGGTGTATTGTACTGAGTGCGAGTTTTGTGTGTCCTCTCCCTGCTGTATCTTTGCAGCCCAATGGCATGATTCCAGGGACCTGCTGTAAATTAGGAGTTGTCATTTTTTCTTGGGCTCCGAACGTAGTGAGGAGCCTCATGCCACACGTCTATATAGTTAGGCCAACGCAAGACTTTTCCCAAACAGCAGTGCATTTTTTACCCGACATATAAGTATAGTTGTACCAAAGAGGGTAAAAAATGCACTGAGCGTTATAGCACTACCC
>JACOVM010000110.1 GCA_016177345.1 Candidatus Woesearchaeota archaeon
AGCGATGAAGCATTGAAGCAGTCAGAAGCAACACTTCAAGCTGCTCTCGACGCTTGCGGCAAAGGATACAAAGTCAATGCAGGAGACGGAGCATTTTACGGCCCCAAAATTGATGTCCATATCAAGGATTGCATTGGCAGGACATGGCAATGTGCCACCATTCAGGTTGACATGAACCAGCCGGAACGATTTGATGTGACTTATGAAGGAAGTGATGGAAAACGCCACCGTCCTGTCATGATCCATCGTGTCATTTATGGAAGCATCGAGCGATTCTTTGGGATCCTTATCGAGCATTACGCAGGAAAATTTCCATTATGGCTCAGCCCGGTCCAGGCAAGCGTGCTCACCGTGACAAATCGGTGTGATGATTACGCACAGCGCATCCAGAAGCAGCTGATGGATCAAGGGCTTCGAGTTGAGGTCGATCTCCGAAGCGAAAGCATCCCAAAAAAAGTCCGCGAAGCCCAGCTGCAGCAGATTAATTACATCCTTGTCGTTGGTGATAAAGAAGTGGAGAACAAAACAGTGAATGTTCGAACACGAGATAACGTTGTCCATGGTGAAATGAAAGTGGAGGTACTTGCCCGGCAGCTTCTTGGGGAAGTTAACGTAAGAAAAAATTGATGAGGGATATAACGAGGAGGAATGAGGAGGGGCATAATCTTCTGAAGAGCAACATTTATAAATTAATGTCGTCTTAATTTGAATATGCTTCAGCCATTATTCATGATCGTGTTCTGTCTTGTGATTGGCTACATCTTATCTGAAGTTTCTCGCCAGCTTGGATTGCCCCGTGTCATAGGATATGTGGTCTCCGGCCTTATTCTTGGCACAGGCATTATTCGCCCGTTCATTTTTTCTACAGAAAATCTTGATGTGCTGTCCTTTCTTGCAAACTTGGGTATTATCCTGCTCTTCTTTTATGTAGGATTGGAAACAAATATTATGGCCTTTACCAAGCATGTGCGCCAATCTGTGCTGATATCTCTTTTTAACACGCTTATTCCATTAGTTGTCGGGTTTTTCTTGATGAGAACAGTTTTTGGGCTTTCAACGATCGTCAGCATTATCATCGGAGTAAGCCTTTCTGTCAGTGCCCAAAGCGTTTCCATGGATATTCTTGAAGAGATGAGAATGCTGAGGTCAAAAATTGGTGGCATGATCCTCAGCGCAGGCGCGATCGATGACATTATAGAACTGGTGCTTGTCACCGTGCTTCTTTCCCTGTTTCATATCAATATTACTGGATCGACGATCCAGCAGCTTCTGCCAGATATAGGGTTATTTCTCGTGTTCATCATTATCGCCCGTATCTGGCTTATCCCGTATACGCTTCGCTATTTTGATAAGGCTCATTCAAGCACGACACGATTTACATGGTCCCTCTTGATGGTTCTCCTTATTGCATCACTATCTGAGATTCTCAAAGTCGGCTCGGTTATAGGGGCCATGATTGCGGGCATTGTTATTCGCCAGGCGATCTTGAAGGATAAGCGGTTTCCACGCTGGGAAGAGCATGATGTTGCAAAATCAGTCCATATCATTGCATTTGGCTTTCTTGTCCCTCTCTTTTTTATCTGGATTGGAATCAATACGGACATTCATCAGGCGATAGAGCACATCTGGTTCATTATCCTGCTGGTGCTGATTGCTACGATTGGCACGGTCGGCGGCACTGCCCTTGCCGTTGTCGCAAATAAAGGGCGGCTTCAGGAGGGGCTTATTCTTGGATGGGGGCTCAATCCAAAGGGTGATCTTGAGCTTGTCATCGTTGCCTTGGCGCTGAATGCAGCTCTTATCAGCTCAGCAATCTTTACTGCTCTCGTTGCCATGTCTGTCATCACTACTATCATCTCTCCTATTATCTTTAAAGGGATGGTTATGCAGCATCAGAGGCTGTTACGATGAATGCGCGTAGAAAGGGCTTACGGGATTTGCCAAAACAGGAGTTAAAGAAAGCACCCTCCTTTGTTGGAGAAGCATCTGCCGTTGTTGCAGTTCTCAGCTTTATCTACTGGGCTACAGCGCAGACTCCTGTATGGGCGGGGTGGGTTTGGTCAGTGTTTGGCGCTGTTTTTATCCTCGACTGGATGCTTGGCGGCATTGCCGATGATGGGATTTGCAAAAGATGCTTTGGAAAGTAAAATAATATCCTGTCTTGATTTACAGCGGGCAAACAACCTGATGATCCTTGCCCCACTGCTTCATATTCTCTGAGTAGTCAACAGGGCATTCGATAATAACGGGGCAATCATATCCAAATGCTTCTCGCAACTTTTCGGAGAGATCACCAGCACTTGTCACGCGAAGCCCCTTCGCGCCATAGCTTTCTGCGTACATGACAAAATCAGGATTTCCAAAGTCAAGCCCAAAATCAGGAAATCCCTTGACATGCTGCTCCCACTTGATCATGCCGTATCCGTCATCCTTGAGGATAAGCACAACGATTGGCAACCTCAATCTTACTGCAGTTTCCAATTCCTGCGAGTTCATCATAAAGCCGCCATCGCCGCAGACAGCAAGAACCTTCTTTTCTGGAAAAACAAGCTTTGCGGCAATAGCTGAGGGAAGGCCTGCTCCCATGGTTGCGAGAGCGTTGTCCAACAAGAGCGAATTTCTGCCAGTGGATTTGAAGTTTCTGGCAAACCAGAGCTTGTACATGCCATTGTCAAGCGTGACGATGTTCTCTTTGTTCTCCCCTTCATTTCCTTTCATAGAGTTCTGAACGTCTGCAACAATGCGTTGTGGGATGAGTGGAAAATCGCTTGCATGGGCTTTTTCTGCAATATGCTCTTCCAGCTTTTGCTTGACTCTCATAAAATAGGAAAAGTCCCAGTGCTGTTGCCGTGTTATCTTTTCTTTAAGCTGCCAGATCGTGTTAGCAATGTCTCCTACCACTTCAAGCTGGGGAAAGTAGACATTGTCAACCTGTGCGGAATAGAAATTAATGTGGATGACTTTTGCTGCATTTACAGTTGCTGCATTTTCTCCCTGCTGTTGGTCTTGAGCACTTGTCCGATGCATGATAAAGGGCGGCTTTTCGATCACATCATGGCCGACATTGATGATAAGGTCAGCATGGCTGATGGCGCAGTGAACATAATCATTCTCCGCAAACGCCGCAGTTCCGATAAAAAGAGGATGGTGCTCATCAACAACGCCTTTTCCCATTTGAGTATTGAAGAAAGGGATTTTTGTTTTCTCAATAAATTCTGCGAGCATATTTGAGGTGAGCTTTCGGTTTGCTCCAGCGCCGATGAGGATCAAGGGGCTTTTGGCTTTCTGAATCATGCCGACAGCCCGGTCAACTGCCTTGTACTCGGCAATAGGGCGCCTGACGTTCGTAACCTCAAAAGGCTTTGCGTCTTCATCTGAAATAGTTTCAGCTGCAACATCTTTTGGAATTTCAAGATGCACCGCCCCAGGCCGCTCTTCTTCAGCGATCCGAAACGCCTCTCTCGTCAATGACGGAATGCGCTTGCCATCAACGACTTGCTTTGTAAACTTTGTCACCGGATGCATGATCTCTATAGTTTTGATGATCTGGAAGTGGCCTTGCTTTCCTCCCTTGATTGGCTTTTGCCCGGTAATCATCAAGAGCGGCATGGCGCCAAGCTGAGCATAGGCTGCTGCCGTAATAAAATTCGTTGCACCAGGCCCAAGAGTGGAAAGTGCAACGCCAGGCTTTCCAGTTAATCTTCCAACAGTAGCTGCCATAAACCCTGCAGCCTGTTCGTGGCGTGTGAGAACAAGAGAAATAGACGATGTTCGAAGTGACTCTACCACGTCAAGATTTTCTTCACCAGGAACAGCAAAGACATACTTGGCCCCCTCGTTCTCGAGGCATTTGACGAATGCAGTGGAGGATTTCATAGTTTATTAATTTTATAGTTTATTAGATAGTTTTTCTTTACTGTTTTCTTTACTGGTTGTTGCTTGGTTACTTATGCTCAAACACATTCAACCCCTTCACATTAACGAATTCTCGCAACCCATACATGGACAGCTCTCGCCCGATACCGCTCTTCTTTACTCCGCCAAAGGGCATTCTTGGGTCAGACCGAACAACGGAATTCACGAAAACAGAGCCTGCCTCGAGC
>JACOVM010000105.1 GCA_016177345.1 Candidatus Woesearchaeota archaeon
CTGCGGATGTACAGCTGGGAGGGGCCACGCAAAACTCGCCCTCTATATCATACCCTGTATGGGATGCTGAAACAGAAGCGATGCGAGTTTTGTGCGATTTGAATCGAAAGCTTTAAATACAACAGTGTGTTTTGAAATGATAATAATTCTTGAAGATCATACTTTCAGGTGTTAGCTTTCAATGGAACAAATCAATGAAGAGCTGGTTAAAACTGGAACAACCACGATTGGTATAAAATGCAAGGATGGCATTGTTCTCGCAGCTGACCGTCGTGCAACTGCTGGCCATTTTATTGCTGACAAGCGGGCTGAAAAGCTCCACCAGGTTGATGATGGAATTGCTTTAACTATTGCGGGATTGGTTTCTGATGCGCAGCTTCTTGTAAAGCTTATCCGTGCTGAATTGAAATTAAAGAAAGTGCGGACGAATACAGGGATTACCGTTAAGGAAGCAACAAATCTCCTTGCAAGCATGACCTATTCCAACATTCGAAGAATGTCTATGGTGCCTGGCATTGTTGGGTTTCTTGTTGGTGGTGTTGATGCTCATGGCTTCAGCTTGTATGAAATAGGTATTGACGGGAGCATTTCAGAAGCGCCAGATTTTGTGGCAGATGGCAGCGGGAGCGTGTTCGCCTACGGTGTTTTGGAAACGCTTTACAAGAAAGATATTACCGTTGATGAGGGCCTCCAGCTCGCGATCAAGTCAGTAAATGCAGCACTCCAGCGTGATGCAGCTACAGGAAACGGAATTGACATTATGACGATCACAAAGGATGGCGTAAAGCGAGCCTATCGTAAAGAAATCGAAACACGAATTGAGTGAAACAGCAGCGAAAGAGGTTTATCTTTTCTTTGAATTTGAAAAGAGTTCTGGACTAATTCGGTGAAACAGAAACAATGGCAGATATACTTAAAGAAATATTAGCTGACCTACCTAATGGGATCATTAGCGACGCGGCGTTTGAAGCAGCAAACATCGTCCTTTATACCAAAGACAAAGATTTCTTTCTGGACAATAAGGGAATGATTCGTGATCTCGTCAGTAAATTCAAGAAAAGGGTGGAGCTTCGGCCAGACCCTTCCATTGCTTTATCTGAAGAGAAGGCAAAAGAGATTATTCAGCAAACGATTCCTGCAGAAGCAAAAGTAGACAATATTCTTTTTGACTCTCAGCGAAGCTTAGTCACGATCGAGGCAGAAAAGCCAGGACTGGCGATTGGAAAGCAGGGAGCGCTGCTTCGGGAGCTTCGGGAAAAAATTTTTTGGGTGCCAACGGTTAAGCGAACGCCGGCAATTCGAAGTCAGCTTATCGAGAACATCAGGTCTGTCCTATACGAGAACAGTGATTATCGAAAAAAGTTTCTCCATAAAGTCGGCCATCGTATCTATGATGGCTGGATTCGGGGAAAACAGCATGAATGGATTCGTGCAACCTACCTCGGTTCTGGGCGGCAGGTTGGGCGAAGCTGCATTCTGCTTCAAACACCAGAATCCCGCATCCTTTTAGACTGCGGCATTGATCCTGCGAGAACTGACCAGGAATCATATCCTTTCCTCGAAGCTCCAGAATTTAAGATTGATGAGCTCGACGCTGTCATTATTAGCCATGCACACCTTGACCATTGTGGAATTGTGCCATTGCTCTTCAAGTACGGCTATACGGGACCTGTGTACTGCACTGCCCCTACTCGAGACACGATGGCGTTGCTTCAGCTCGACTTCGTTAAGCTCATGAAGAATGACGGAAAAGAGCCGATCTACACCTCTGATGAAGTCAAGCAGATGGTGCTCCATACAGTCACTATTGAGTATGAGGAGGTTACTGACGTTACTCCAGACGTACGAGTGACATTTTATAATGCAGGCCATATTCTTGGAAGTGCGCTCACCCATCTTCATATTGGAAACGGCCTTCACAATATTCTTTACACGGGAGACATGAAGTTTGGAAAAACGAATCTTCTCGATCCTGCAGTGATGAAGTTTCCTCGCCTTGAAACCCTGATGATGGAATCAACGTATGGGGGGAAGGACAATGTTCTTCCACCAGAACAAGAGCAGGACGATCTTCTCGCGGACATTATTAAGAGGACCGTCGAGCGGCGCGGCAAGATCCTTATTCCTGTTCTTGGATCGGGAAGAGCACAGGAAGTTATGATTCTCATGGAACGCCTGATCAGAACTGGGTTTATGGAGCCGGTGAATGTCTACATTGATGGGATGGTGTGGGACATTACCGCAATCCACACTGCATATCCTGAATACTTAAATATTCATGTCAGAAAGCAAATCTTTCACAAGGATAATAATCCGTTTCTCGCACCGTTCTTTAAGAGAATCGGCTCTGGAAAAGAGCGGCAGCAGCTTCTTGAGGAAACAGAGCCTTGTGTCATCCTTGCAACATCAGGCATGCTTGTTGGCGGGCCTTCTGTTGAGTATTTTAGAAACCTTGCCCCTTCCGACAGGAACAGCATGGTATTTTCCTGCTTTCAAGCAGAAGGAAGCTTGGGAAAAAGAATCCAACAAGGAGAAAAGCAGTTTACGTTCCGAGACGGAAAGAACCATGAGATTGTTGAGGTCAACATAGAAATTTTCAAGCTTGAAATTTCTGGGCATAGCGATAGAAAGCAATTGATGAGTTTTGTCCACAAGTGTGAGCCGCGTCCTCGAAAAATTATTTTAAACCATGGTGAAAGCTCGAGAATGATTGACTTGGCAAGCTCGATCCATAAAATGAATAGAATAGAAACAATTTGCCCAAGAAATCTGGAAGCGGTAAGGATAAAGTAGGATAAAGTAAAGCTGGTCGTTGGCCGGATAGCTTAATTAACAAAAATACGCTCAAAAAAGATAGCCCAACCCTTTAGGGCGTGGATTATTGAGAGTTTTGAATACCCCATCAAAATTGTCAAACCTCCCAATAGAACCGCTTTGAAAAACCAAGATACGATATTGAAAAAATGGTTTTTCAAAGCTCTCTATCTTTTTTGGCGTCCTAAAAATCTGCCTGTCAGAGAAAGCATCCGTCAAGCCTCTGGCTTTAGCCAGAGGTAGGGCGTTTTCGGCGGATTTTTAGGACTTCAACAAGTAAATATGTTTTCAACCAGTCCAACCCGTACCAATAAACCCATACCAATATAAATACCCTTCTTCTCGCTCGAGTATGTCAAACCTGATTATTGTGCCATTAAACACAGAGCTTCCTCGGCGAAGCCTTCACCACATTGCGGGCAGGATTGATGATGCGTTCGGTGGTGCTTATGCGCGAGTGGATATCCATGACGCTGTTCATATTGACCCTGCAACGCATCCAGAACGGCGGCGCTTGTTCTTTCCGACACCACAGGGATTTGCTGTTCAGTGCAGTTCGAAGGGAATCAATGCTCTTCTCTACACGCAGCTTATTGCATCAGAAAGATGGGCTAATGATGTCCTTGTCATCACTGATATGCAGCTGTATCAAGAGGTTGGGGGATCGCATCGTACCATTCCAGGGAGTGATGGGCGAAGTGTTGGAAGGAGTGTTATAACCACGTTTGAGCACTACCAGGCATGGCACCACGCCGTCCCCAATAGCTTGCGAGACCTTGAAACAAGGCTGGCAAAACTTGGCACCCATGAAGTTGGCCATAAATACATTGTTGCCCACCATGATCCTTGTGCCATGAAAGGGATTCCCGGTAATATTGGGAATAATGATTATAGAGACATTGTTCGAGCTGTAGATGCAATGCCAGAAGAGTTTTGCCAGCCATGCAAAGCTGTAATTGCTGAGAGCGCCAGTATCAATCTCGGCCAGAGAGTATGAGACAAATCATCCATAAATGTTATCATGGTGGTCGTAATCAGCAAAATAGACAAGCTTATTCGCTTTATCCACCTTGAAGATAAGAACAAAATGCGCATCAATATGGACTCTTTTAAAATCACTTAGGTCATGCATCAAATTTTTGAAATGATCCGGATTTATCGTTATTTTTTCTTTGATGTCATCTCGTTTCTTCATGACAATCACAAACTGTTGAGGATTCTTTTTCTTAAGCTTCTTCAGTTTCTTTGTTAAGCCATCACTGTATTGAAATGTCCAAGAATCAGGCAGGGTCATTCAGCCAACTCTTTTTCAAATTCTTGTTCAGATAAAAATTTTCCCTGCTCGATTTTCTTGAGCTTCTGAACATATTCAGGCCTTACCCTTTGCTTAACTTGAAGAAGCATTTCCTTATCTACCATATTTTCTTTGATGTAATCCAACTCTTGCTTGATCGTCTTCAACTGGTCCATAATCTGAGCTTCGGTTGCCATACTGCAATACAAACCAGCATTGTTTAAATACTTTTCTGAAAATAGGAAACACTTATTTAAAAACCTCTTGTTTCATTTGGCTCTGTCCCGAATCTCTTTTCAACGGGTAGTGCCATCGCCAAGCGCCGTGCCCCGGATCCTCATCTTGTTCCCGGGTACTCGATACCCAGTCGAGTGCTAAACGCAGAC
>JACOVM010000103.1 GCA_016177345.1 Candidatus Woesearchaeota archaeon
TCAAGAGAGATCGCTTTAACATCAAGCTTTTCTTTGATAACAATCTTTTTTTTGATCTGCTGAACTTTTGTAAGCCGCTCTTTCAGAGACCCTTCCCTAAAAATGACGGCGATATCGACATCGTTGACGTTGCTCTTTCCTTTAGTAACAGAGCCATACAGGACAATATCAAAGATTGCCTTATCTTTCTTCTCATTCTTCACAGCGTTTTGCAATTGCTCGAGCATCTTCCTGCAGTACCTCCACAGCTTCCTTGGTCATTTTCTTCGTGTAGCTGTCCTGATAAAATGGAAAGTCTTTATCAAGAATGTCGTAAAGGTCAGGATACCTCTCCTGAACCATCCTAAACCGGTGAGTGTGAGATGAAGGGGTGGTGCCTTCTTTTAGGAAAATGAAGAGGTCAACTGCTGCGCAGATTGCCTTAAAGAAAAGGGTTACTGAAGAATTATGCTTCTTATATTGGAGGGCATGCTCTGCCAACTCAAGGTACTCCTGAAGGTTTTCACGTAAGATGCGTTCTTTTTCGTCCATTGTACAATACAACATTAACGCTATATTTAAATATTTTGGTTGTACAATACATGATATTGTATGATACAATAAAAAAGACAAAATAATATTTTCTTGTTGTACTGTACACTATTCGCGAAATCGCAACCTTTAAAAGGAGCGTGTTTCCCATGCAGCCTGTGACCTGCTATGCCGTTGCCAACAGCCTCAAAAGCACCCCTCCGCAGCCCCATCTGCTCCGTCCTCGGGCACGTAGATCATGGGAAAAGCAGTATTCTTGACAAGATTAGGGGAACAGCTATTATTGCAAAAGAAGCAGGCGGCATAACCCAGTCTATTGGGGCAAGTATTATTCCTCTGGAGACAATTAAGAAGATCTGCGGCGACCTTTTGAAAATGCTCAACATGGAACTGACTATTCCAGGGCTTCTTTTTATTGATACGCCAGGCCATGCAGCGTTCACAACATTGCGAAAGCGCGGTGGAAGCCTTGCGGATATCGCCATCCTTGTTGTTGATATCAACGAGGGATTCAAGCCGCAAACCCTTGAAGCAATCGACATCCTCAAAGAGTACCGCACACCATTTGTCATAGCAGCCAACAAAATTGATCTCGTTCCAGGATGGAAGAACAAGCAAAAGATGATCCTACAAAGCATTAATGGGCAGCACCATGACGTAATCACTAAAGTAGAAGAGAAATTATACACTATTGTTGGAAAGCTCCATGAGCATATTGGAATGGGTTCAGAGCGGTTTGATCGAGTAGAGAATTACACGAAACAAATTGCCATCGTTCCCTGCAGCGCAAAATCAGGAGAAGGCCTGCCAGAGCTGATCATGGTCATGACTGGCCTAGCCCAGCGTTTCCTCGAGCAAAATCTGGAATACCACAAGGACGGCAGCGCCAAAGCAACTATTTTGGAAGTAAAAGAAGAGAAAGGCCTTGGCGTGACCATGGATGTCATCGTCTACGATGGCATTCTTCATGTTGGTGACACTATTGTCATCGGTTCTCTTGGGCAGCCTATTGTAACCAAGATCAAGGCGCTCTTCCAGCCCATGCCCTTATCAGAAATGAGAGATGCCAAAACAAAATTCACCTCGGTAAAGCAGGTTGTTGCAGCATCTGGCGTTAAAATTTCAGCCCAGGCCATGGACAATGTGCTATCAGGCATGCCGTTACATTCTTGCACTCCTCCAACGCTTGAAGAAACCAAAAAAAAAGTACAGGCAGATGTTGAAAATATTATTATCGAAACAGACGATGAGGGAATTGTTATCAAAGCAGACAACATTGGCTCTCTTGAAGCTTTAACCAAGCTTCTTCAAGAAAAAGGGGCTGCCATTCGAAAAGCTGGGCTTGGTGACGTAACAAAAAAAGACTTAACTGATGCGGAATCGAATTGGGAAAAAGACCCCTTGAAGAGCGTGATTCTCTGCTTTAATGTCCATCGCCCTCCAGACCTTCCAGAAAATAAGAAAGTGAAAATTATCGAAGGGGATATTATTTATAGGATCATAGATGATTTTGGGCAATGGCAAGCAGAGCATGCCAGGCAGCGCGAATCCATGGAGCTTGGCACGCTCGTTCGGCCCTGTAAAATTCAGATCCTTCAAGGTTATGTTTTTCGCCAGAATAATCCTGCTGTCGTTGGCTGTGAAATCATCGCAGGAACTGCAAGAACAGGAATCCCCCTCATGAACGAAGAGGGAAAAGACTTAACAAAGATCAAAGGCATGCAGCTGGACAAAGAAAACGTTGGCGAGGCAGAACGAGGAAAAAAGCTTGCAGTTTCCATGGACCACGTTAGCGTTGGCAGGCAGATTCATGAAGGAGATACATTATACAGTGCTGTTCCGGAAGAGCACTTCAGAAAAATGAAAGACCTCAAGAAATACCTCAAGCCTGACGAAATAGAAGTTATTAAGGAAATAGCAAAAATAAAAAGAAAAGAAAACCCCGTGTGGGGGATATAGCACCATGCATTTTTTACCCTCCTCCACTCAACTATATTAACGTATCGGGTAAAAAATGCACGGTGTTTAAGAAAAGTCTTCCGTTCGACGAACTATCCAGTTGTGTAGGTGGGGCTCCTCACTACGTTCGGAGTCCCAAAGCGTGGTGTTGTCGCCTGATATCTGTAACTTCCAACTTGTAATGTGCATCCATGAAAGAAAAAAAAGCAATCGAGCATAAAAAGGAGAAAAAGGTATTAAAAATTCTCAATTCTAAAGAAGTCAAGCATATCAAAGCGATTATTTCCGGTCAATGGGGTTCTTGCCCCCCACTTGACTACGTCTGGCTGATGAATGCAAAAGAAAAAATATACCTTGTCACGAGAGACATCATCCGTATCGATCTCAGCAAGCTTCGTGTTGACTCCTATGGAATCTATTTTGGTGAAGTAAAAAACATGGAAGTGATGCGCCTAAGCATTGAGGGAAGCCAACTTATCGGCCCATCAGCAACAAAAAATGTTATTGATGTGTCGAAAGAACACATGCGGCAATGGCTAAAAGGAGAAGACCTCTCCGTAACAGTTTCAGGTGTTGATGGCTTTGTTATCATCAAGTACCAGGATGATTTTCTTGGCTGCGGAAAATATAAAGAGGGAAAAATTCTAAACCATATCCCGAAGACAAGAAGAATTCTTGCAGAAGATTAAGAAGAGTAGCGTATATAGTGTAAGCGTACGCTGGCCGTTATCAACCACTATATTGGCCGGAGAGATGGCTTCATGATCGTTGGCTTTGGCCTCCGTGGCTTTTTCACATAAACAGCGCGCTTTACTGTTCCAGAATGCGGCACGGTAAGAAACACAACATCATCCCCATCACCAAATCGGTTATAGTCTCCCTGAAGAACAACCTCGGTCTCGCCCTGCCTCCAAATAGTTGGGCGAAGCCTCTGCTTTGCAGGATAAATTTTTCCCTCTCTCCATCCGCCACGAGTGGTCATGAGCTATAAAAAGAATGTTGAGTATTTAAATGTTGTTTGAATCCCGTATTGGTCACCCTGTGGATGTCGTGTCTGACCGTTAAGTAGCGGATGTTCGGGAGGGGTGGGTCAAACCGTCAAAAATGGCTTTTTCTTAAAGTCTAACAGTCAAAATTTTGGCTCCTTATTTCAAAACCTGTAGTGAGACCAGTAGTGGTAAATTCTAATTTGAATCCAGTCTCTGAAAACTGAAGCCAACCCTCTTACCAACCCTCTAAAATCTACAGTAGCCAGATTGAAACGCGGTCTCAGACGCCGTCTCTGAAACTGAGAATAGTCACAACGTTGACTCAGTTAGAAAAGTGAAAATGGTGAGCAAACCTACAAGTGAAAGTGAGGCAAACAGAGATTCTAACAGTGCGATTTTAAAGCCAGTAGGCAAGCCTGTAGGCAAAACATAAAATTGAAGCGAGCCCTCTTACGAGCCCTCTAAAGTTGGAGGGCAGCCTCATCGAATCTAACCCTCAGTCTAACCCTCAAAAACCCTAAAAATCACGTTTTATTGGTGGCAAGGGGCGTTTGGAACCCAGTCTCAAGCCCAGTCTCTAAAAATGGAGTCTTGAAGAGTGGACATAACAATCGAAAGTGACACTTCTCGACGGAAGACGTTTCCAAAAACAGATCAATAAAATTATGGTTGAGTCCAGTGTTCCATTTGTCCAGTCTCACGAGTCCACTGTTATGGAGTTCATAAGAACATGTGCCCATTGAGCTGTATTTTGAGAATTTGTTTGTCAAGTCCAAAACAAAAAAGACGTTTATTTGGTTATTTCATGAGGAAAATGTGCTGTCAAGTGCCACATAGACTTGACAAAATTTACAGTAGCCTTGTTTGCCCTTCAGGTACTGGACTTTGCATTGCTTTAGTGAGAAGTTCTTTCCAATCAGCTTTTTGGTCTATCTTTGCTTTTTGTGCAGGAGTCATTCCAATCTTTGAGTGCTTTCTTACAAAGTTGTAGTAGGTTTGAAAGTTCTCAGCGTATTGTTTTTGATTTCCTTTGAATCCACGCATTACCTTATCTCTCTGCCTGAACGTCTCGTGGAATCGTTCAACCTTGTTATTGTTTCCAGATTTTTGTCTTAAAGAAACATAACGTTTGTGCGGTTTGGGATTCTGATAGGTTGCGAATTCCTTTCTGACTGCTTTTGAGTAGTTGAATGAGCCGTCTGTGACCACTGTCTTTGCTTTCTTGCCAGCAGTTTTCTTAGCTCTCTTGAATGTTCTTCTTGCATCATCATAATTTCGGGTTTTGCTCGCATTGCTAGCCAACAGAAAACGTGTTTTGTTGTCAAGTACATTCCAAACATATTGTTGATTGCCTTTTACTTTGATGAATTGTTCATCTGCAAGCCAATAATCTCCGACTTGCGGTTGCATAGACTTGACAAACTGCGTAATCCTAGAAAGATAAGTATTAACCCAGTTCATAACCGTGATGTGGCTTACTTCAAGTCCATAGATTTGCTTTAAGTGGTCTGCAATTGAGCGATAGCTTACGCCCTTCATATATAAATCCATAACGGTGACTACTGTTTTGGGATCGCCTTTAATGTTTCTGATTGGAGAATTAACCCAACGCTTTCCACAAGCTTTGCAATACCATCTTTGCTTATCGCAAAGCAGTGTTTTTCTTACGCTGTCTTTTCTTGTTTTACTGCTGTTGCAGACTGGGCAGTTTGGTCGTTTTTCGTCTTGAATGTCCATTTTGTAACCTCAATATTTACTCGTATAAGTATAACCTTAGAAAGGCTGTTTTGTATATAAATCTTGTCGTTTCTTACGTATGAAAGTGATACCTTTATGAGAATATTTATATATTGAGCACACTTTCTAAAGGTTTATGGCAAGGATAACTGTTAAAGTTCCAGGGTTCAGATGCGAAAGATGCAAACACGAATGGATTCCAAGAGTTAAGATAAAAGAAGATCCCATCATCTGCCCTAAATGCAAGAGTCCATACTGGAACATACCAAAGA
>JACOVM010000104.1 GCA_016177345.1 Candidatus Woesearchaeota archaeon
GTTTAATTATATGCCCAGTTTATTATTGGATTATTGAATGACTCTGGTCTGGCATTCTCCTTTCGTTAGGGAATTGAGACGCTCATAAAAGTCAGCTTCTAACCCTGCAGGAAGCTCAATTTCACACTCAAGAGAGCCATCGTTCTTCCACTGCTCTTGGTGGGGCTTTCCAAAGGGAAGGATAACGCTGTACGCTTTTGGGGCGTAGGATGCAGGAACCTTTACCCAGATCTTTTTTTTCTCCATACTAATAGGAAGGACGATTCTGAGCTTCTTCACGATCGCATCGAGTTGGTCCTCTGCTGTCTTGTACTCATCAATCTTTACTTTTGCCTCTTCTATCGCATTTTTAATGCGTTGGGGAGGATGGGGAAGCTTTGTCTTTGGGTCCATCGCATGGCGCACGATGAGGCTGACAATCTTGTTGTATTTTTCTGCGCGAAGCTTTTCACGATGCTCTGCTGTAAGCTGAATTTCCCCTTCCTTGATGATTTGGGTAGCGACTTGAAGAGCGTCATTGGTCCCAAATATATTTTGAAGGTGATGCTCTGGTGCAAGAAGCCCTTTTTTGACGTCTGAAAATATCTTTTCGCTTTTGATAATATCGCGAACGTCAACCTTGCTTCCCTGTTTAAGGGAAATAGCGAGATCTGCATCGACAGCAACCTCAAATATTTCACCACCTTTTCGGAGCCGGGCTAGGTTAAAGCTGACGCGCTCTTTATCCATTGTCATAACTCCTTTGATACTCATTGTGGGCTTCTCCGAATAGGTTTCTTCTTTGTTCTATGTTGTCCCATTTTACTATATTGTCCTATTTTCTTTTTATTCTTTCCTTCTCGTTCTATCTTATTTCTTTTTATCTTATTTCTTTTTTACTTCCCGCAGCAATTTCTCACATTTATCGCGAGAAAGATGGGTCAATATCTTTGTATCAGCTCTAATGTACGCGCAGTCAAGCCGATCAACATTAAAGTTTTCGTCGAGAACTTTGTTAAGTGCTTTGACAGCCAGCTTTAACCCATCATCAACGTTGATATCACGCTTGTATTCTTTTTGAAGAAGCTCCTCAATCTCTGTTTCTCCTTCTCCAATAACCGCGGCGTAATACCTGAAGTAGATGCCCGTAGGATCTGTTTCATACAGTGCTGGCCCTGCTTCATCAATGCCAGCAACGAGGATAGAAACGCCAAATGGGCGAAGGCCACCAGATTGCGTGCAGATCTGCTTCAGATCGCAGATGTCTTTCACAATAGACAATATGTCAATTGGGCCATCAAAGGTTACTTGATGCTGTTGCGACCTTAGTTGCGCACGCTCGATTAAGACACGAGCATCGGAGAGTATGCCTGCTGCTGTCGCACCGATGTGGTCATCAATCTTAAATATTTTTTCAACAGATTCCACTACCACAAGCGGGTCTACTAAGCGCTTATCAGTCACGAACACGACGCCATCTTTGCATACAAGGCCAATTGCTGTTGATCCCTGCCGGACAGTTTTTTTTGCATATTCAACTTGAAGAAGCCTGCCGTCGGGGCTAAACATGGTGATCGCACGATCATATCCCATCACTTGATGACTCATTGGCTGCATATAGTATCACCTTTTTTTATTGCCCATCATCGTGCTTGCCTGCTCCGTTGATGGCATATACTTTATCGCTTTGTTAAGAATGCCAGAAATGCCGATGGTTCTCACGATGACTGGCTCCTGGTCGATTGATTGAATAAGGGTAAGTGCTGCCTTAACCTGAGGAACAGCATGATGGCTCGCCTTCAGAATGCCAACTTGGCGTTGAGTATCATATTTGTCAGGTAGCACCCAGAAGCCTGCAGCAGCTGTTCCTGTTTCACCATATAGTTGAAGCATAGAATGCCAAATCTGGCGCTGAATAGAGGCAAAGCTCTGAAGGTGCTGCTTAGAAAGGATTTCAAAGACTAAATAACGCTTTTTTTCCCTTAAACTTGGCAATAATGGCTTGATTCGTCTTTTTCGCATATCAATACGCTCGTATAGCTAGAGAAAACGCCATAACGCCTCTTCTCTCGTGTCTCTCTCTAACGAGAAGAGGAAAGTGGTGATATTTAAAGGTTGTGTTGGGGGAAAACCAAAAAATTAAATATATGTACATGTATTTATCCATTTATGTCCACAAAAAGCATCACCATCACCACCGAAGCATATGAACGACTTGCAGCATTGAAAGAAGAAAAAGAAAGCTTTAGTGATGTTGTCAGCAAATTGACCAAAAAATTTTCGCTTCTTGACTTGTATGGCACTCTCACTTCAAAACAAGCTGAAGAATTAAAAAGGAACATAAAGGACGTTCGAAACGAGCTTGACCAGGAATTGGATAAGCGAGAAATAGCCTTCCAATGATTCTTGACGCTGCATTTCTTATTGACCTCATGAACGGTGACACCCTTGCTCTTAGCAAGCTACAAAGGCTCCTGAAAACCCATGAGCCACAGTTCGTTGCCGCGCCGACTATTTTTGAATTATATAGTGGGCTAGCACGATGTACTGATCAAGATAAGGAACAAGCAAAAATCAAAAATATTCTCGCAGACCAACTTATTCTTCCACTTGGCACTCTTGAAGCGGAGAAGGCAGGAAAGATCCATGGAAGCCTTAAAAAAGAAGGGAGGCCGATACAAGCAATAGACAGCATGATTGCAGGAATAGCAAGCCACAAAAAAGAAAAGGTCGTAACAAGAAATGTAAAAGATTTTTCAAAAGTAAAAGGGATTGATGTGGAGATGTATTAACTCTGCATCGAATATAACCGCCTTAATTCTTTTTTACGATATAAAATTGCGATATATAAATATTCCTTTATCCGTTCACACAGGCCCTGTTTCATTTCTTGCGCGCAAATCTAAACCAAGAACCTTCTCAACATAAGACACTGGATCGTTTAAGCGCCCTTCACTTTCAATGAACTTTCCGACACCAGATGACTCTCTGATATGAGGTAAATAAAAACCGATCAGAAAGGTAGCATATGCATGGCTATCGGCGTAAATTTCGAAAAAGCGTTGCACATCAATGTCTAATCCCAGTCCTTGAAGCACTTGTTGTGGATCTGAGGGATACCCGTTACGTTCTTCTTCCTCTGCATTTCTATGCTTACCTAACGCTCCGGTTTGACGTAATTGGCCTAAAACTATTCTTTTTGTTTCTCTGGAAACATCAGTAAGAATGCCCCTGGTGAACTTCTCCGTGACGTCGGGGATTACTAAAACTGGCGCTGGAGCTGTTCTATTTCTATCCCTCATAGATTTGTAAAAGCCAAAATGGTACCATGATTGTTCGAAAAGCTCGCTTCCGGGAACATCAAATCCAATAATTTCATGAAGAGGAACTCCTTCAGCGCCAGAAATCCCGCCATAGCTGTAATAATGAGGATGCCTTCGCAAAGCCCATAAACCAGTCAGTGAATCCACTACCAGGTCACGTGCTGCACTATCAAATCCTCTCCAGAAATTATTCTTAAAGGTATGGGCAGCTTGGTATTCGAGCTCTGTTAGATCAATCCCGTCTCTCATGGTTACAACCAACAAATTTTATTCTCTTGCAAACTAACCCAAATACATATTATCCCTATCACAACAAGGATCAGCATCATAACGAACGCCGACATTGCTCATCGAGTCATGATACCTGTCACCAACAGAAGAATTGGTGCTGCTGGAATAATTACTCATGAGGTCATCAATGTCTCCTGCGATAGAATACATAGTAGAGGGATCTGAGGAACCTGTTGTGGCATATGCATCACTGACAACGCCTTCACCCCTCTTCATTTTCTCAAGAGCAATAGTAGCATAGCTTGATGATTGGCCTCCTTGATGAGCACGGCCAGACTCTCCTTTGTCGTATTGTTTGACGCCAAGGCCAAGCTGATCTAGGGAAGCTTCTTCTGTTGGCTTTTCTGCCGTACTTGACGAGCGCCCAACAAGAGAGCTGAGAGATTGGGCTGAAACAGAGGGCGATTGAACCCCTTGTTCTGGAGCCTTCGTACTAGAAGAAGAGGGTTGAACCGAGAGGGATTTGTCCTTAATGCCTAAAACAGCATTAAGATGCTTATCAAGGGTTGTTTGTTCTGCCATCGTTCAGCGCTATAATATTAAGGTATATAAATCTGATGAAGCACCACTATATAAACCTTTTGTTTTTTACTACTAAATAGAAGTTATTTTATAAAGAATATGGGCTTGGAACAGCTTACCTTACTCAATCGGCTTCCCACGATAGAGATTAGTCCTATTCTCGTACAAGGTACCATAACGCTCAACAATTTCTCTAAGCGTATCTCTATCAATAGCCCCATTTCCAAACACCATAGCAGCAGGCCCTTTCTCCTCGCCCTTACTATCAAAGCTTTGTCCAGCAAGCCACACCATATGAAACCCAGGAGGAAGCTCTTGAGCATCATACGCATTAGTAGCACCACATCTCATGATATATGCGCGTACCGCAACTTTCTGTATTGTTGGCCTTATATCCTCAGCCCAATATGACACCCCAACAGTAGAAGAATCAGCAACCCCAACACAAACATTATACTTTTTCTTGATGGTATCAGCAAGCTCGTCAGCAGGAAGATAAATAACATCACTTCCAGGCCCCCGAATCGGCTTTGCATATCGCGAAGAGCAAGCGCCACTAGCGCCTTGAACAAGAAGCCCTAATCCACCAAGCCCTAAGAGCCGGAGTGTTTCTCGTCGTGTTTTGCCAGTCATACCATCTATCCTCAGCATCGCCTTATCGAACCTGGTCTTCTAGAGGCGCATTCTCAAAATAGACACCAAAAGATCTCGAGATTTCATTCATTTGTTCTGATGTTAGAGAACCAGTAGCAAAAGCAAACTTTGCCGGGCCATGCTTCTCCCCAAAGCCATCATACGAGCCACCTTGGAGCCAAAATGTAGAAACACCCTCACTTAAGTTACCAGCTTCTGATAGGCCAAGTGGCTGAAGAGCGCATCGTCCATGATAATCTAAAACAGCAGCTTCTCGAACAAGCCCGTCAAGCCGTGCTGGTGATTCACCATAAGAAGATTCTGATACGCCCCCAACACCAACACAAACCTTATACTTATTTTGGATAACGGCAGCAAGGTCATCAGGCTGAAGATAATCAACAGGTCGACCATACATGAGGCGAAGCCCACCCTGAGCGGCATAAGGAGAATCCTCTTGCTTGGCAGGTGAAGGATCGAGAGTGGCCTGATCCTGAGAGTTTACAACAGAACGTGCTAGACAGGAACTAAGAGCACTACCACCCGCAACAAGCCCTAGAACTCCTCGAAGAAACCCTCGGCGTGAAGTTGCTGATGTCATTTCTGCGAGGAAAACACAGGATTATTTAAACGTATGGGGCAGACTGATTGAAGAGAATGTGGATACACACAGCCAACAAAACCACTATATTTAAATACCAGGCATTCGTTAAAAAAAGCTATGGCAGGCATTGGGTTATTTAACGTCTTCACGATCAGCCTTGCAGTTGGCATTATCAACTTCATTCTAGGCTTAATTCTCGTAGCAAAGCATGAAACAGTTAAACGAACTCGTGTTGTTATCGGCGTTCTTCTCCTTTTTACCACAATAGCTCTTCTTATCTTTTCTGTTTTATACTTATTCCTTTTAACAACAGTCCCACAGACAGAATTATAAAGGGGCGTATCTTCCCATGGATGAGGAAAACGTTCAGCGAGTACGAAGAAAGTTTCTGGACAAGCACGATAAAGAAGACTTAAAGCACCACTACGAATCAGCAAAACAGCACCGGCTCAAAATCATGGCATTCTTCAAGAAAAAAAACAAGCAGGAAAAAGAAACGGTTGACGACAGGAAAAGAGAGAGCGCTCCTTCCTATCCCCCTTCAAAAAAAGAAGAGAAGCAGATACGGTCCTTAGAAAAGCAAGAGTCACGAATTGAAGGGAAGAGAAAGCAATACCGCGCTCTTGAAGATTCAAAGGTAAAAGAGATGGCACGATTGTTTGATGAAAAAGAAGAAAAGAAGAGGGAACTAGCAAAACGAAGTGAAAGGCAAAAGCCATCAAGGATTGTAGAAAGTAAGAGTGGCCACAAGCACGCAATAAAGCACGTTAAGCATGGAACAGAAAGGACAACTGCGCTTCACCTTGACGATCGGCTAGAAAGCCATATCAAAGAAAGAGGACACGAAAGGGAACAACTAAGAGAACGACAACAAGAACAGAGAGTAAGGCAAGAAAAAAGTGAAGATGACAAAGAGCAGTTTCGCATTCCTGCAGGAATGGATCCGACAAGCGATGTATACCTCCAAAAATTGAGGGAGCTTCGGCGAGGCCAGCCAGTAAAAAGCCAGCCTCGAAACCAACCGCTCATCAAAATCGAGCGAGAAAGAACAGAGCGAACTGATCACCAACTAAAAGAAAGAAACGCAAAAGAAAAAGAAGAGCAAAGAGAAAAAACAAAAGAAAGAAGCATGGAGATTATGCATCCTGTTAAAACAGGAATGAAAATAGGGTTTGGGTTTCTGATTCTGATCTTTCTTATCATCGCCATTCTTGCCGGCGTAACCTACCTTCTAGATATGTTTGGGATTAGTATTACTGGAATGCTGGGTCTAGAATAGTTCGATATCAAGAAGGGTACAAATCTTAGAAGGATTAGATAAAAGA
>JACOVM010000106.1 GCA_016177345.1 Candidatus Woesearchaeota archaeon
TTCATAGGCATGCCACCAAAGAGAGGATAAACTATATAATCCAACAACTACATAATTCAAACTAAAGTCAGGGCTTTTTTAATGGCTTAATTTCTGTTCCATTGCAAGAATGGCAATAGCGAACACCGCTACAAGAAATATGAGAATCAAGCCAAGAATTTTGGGGTGAAAAAAGGTTGCTCCAAGATTGCTGGAGAATTTTGTACTGCTCACGTCAGTTCCAGGAGTAACTAATAGTCCATCATCTCCTGTTGTTGCTGGTTGTTGGCCTGGGGTTAATAGCCTTTGACCATAGACGTTTGCAAACGATGCAATAACAATCACAAGGCATATGATAAAAATAACCCAGCCAATCGTCCTGTCTCCTTTGAGGTAGTGGGAGATATCATCATCAGTAACACCAAAAATTTTATACGAGACAAGCAAAAATAGAATAAAGATAAAAAAGAGGGTGAACCAAGGCAGCATGGTTCCGATAAGCTTGCTTACATCTGGGATGAGAAGAACTAACAATCCAAAGACAAAAGCGATTAGGATGTGAAGGCCTTTGCTGCCCTCCATTGCCTTGGTGAATTGGAGAATGCCGTAGACTACTGCAATGACTAACACCATCGAGAAAATCTGCGTAAAGTGCTCAAGGATTGCGGCGTCAAGCAGTGTTGCCATGGTTCCTTAATACCTATGTGCTAGGTATACAATTATATTATTATACGATTAATATCATTATATGATTATATCATTAATACAGTCATATTATAATGCTATTTTTATTTTTTATTAATGCTGTTTTTTGAAAAAGGTTTCACCCAATGTCTTAAGAAAGCTTTCTCCTTTTGTTTCATCATCATGGGTGATAAACCAGACCAGCAGTCCGAAGACGAGGATGATCACGATTAATGCTTGAACATCAGGCGAGGACAGGAACGAGAGCGTTCCGGTAACCTCCCAAAAGTTTGCTGCAGCACCAAAGATGTACACTACAATGACAAACGCAACGAGTGCGATCCCGCCAGAAATTCCACTTGCGTTTAAGCTTGATGTTCCTCCAACCAATCCAATCATTAAAAGGAACATGATGATAAGGACAATAACCAACGCGACATTTGGAATCGCCTTGTTTATGATGGTTACCACATCAGCATCCGGAGGATACATTCCGGTAATATGTGGAATAATGACCGCAAATGCGATGATCAATGCAATAATCACATTAAAGTTCTTTCGATCTCTTCCAAGCAACTCTGATTTTTGGAGGATGGCATACACAACTGTAAAGACCAGAAAGAATGGTAAAAGCACATCAGTCAAGCCTGCGGAGTCAAGCCAAAACACTGCCCTTTCCATCATGCTTCCGCCAAATGCCATTCATCAACCTCCTTTTATAGCGTATATATTCCTCGTTCCATATTTAAAGGTTTCGCTCCTAACAGACTCCGTTTCGCCCCTAGTGCTTATGCGAGCTAGATTCTGGCTCTTTCTTTTCCCCTTTTGGAGAGGCAGTTACGTATAAAATAAAAATGACGATAATGATCAGCAAGATAACTGACGCGGTAAAGTTGCTCGTCCAATTATTGACAAGGTATTCCCAAAATCCTTCCAGAACACTTCGCCCATCATCTAACTTGATCGCTTGAAGGAAGATAAGCACGACACCAAGAAACATGATAATCATGAAAAGGCTCTTCCAGCCGCCAGTAAGATGAACTGGCTCGCCTTCCTTGTAAAACGAGCCAACAAGCAACAAAAAAGTTACTGAGATCAGAAGAAGAAGCACAATTCTTCCCAATGCTTCATTAATGATCGCAACGAGGCGGGTTGACAAAACAACTAAAAATGCGATGACAAAGGCAACAATCGCGTTCATGTTCTTTCTAGTATACTCGTGCCCTTCAATTTCTTCTGTTCCAAGAACCTTCGTCTTTTCTAAAATAGCAAAGAGAATGGTAAACACAAGAAGAAAGGGTAGTACTACGTCATACACCCCTATTTCATTTAAGAAAGATAATGCACCTCGAAATGCAGACTCCGTCATGCCTGTTTTGCAGCAAGATTGATTTATAAATATTGTGGTGATTTTGGCTCTGTAGAAAGCCTCTGTTTAGCGGCCAACAGAAAATGCCCTTCAGGAACCTTCAGGAATACATTTTGATCAAGGATAGCACATCCTTCTCATGCCCGGCACCAATAACTGCAAGAATAATTTTTCCTTCATGCTCGTTTGCCAGCTTTACCAAGCGCCTCGCCATCACCACATTGCGTTCCTTGATTAAGACTTGATACAAGGTGGGGTAACGTACTTTCATGTATGCTAGCAACTTGGTAATGACTTGTTCTGGGGGAACGCTTTGCAAGTCGAGGTCAGAAAGCCCCCATCGCTCAAGCTGCCTTTTCTTGAAGAGAATTCCACGCCCAATATCCATTAAAAACCTTCCCTTCTCCCTCCAAGTGAGTTTCGCAGAAAAACGTGATAAGGTAACCTCAATATCTTGGTCAATCAGCGCAACAGGTATTTTGTTACGGCGAGCAAGAGTAACAGCGGTCAGCATATCAGCACCAGGTTCAACACCGACCAACTTACCAAGCTTCCGTTGGACATATGACCCAATCAGGGCAAACAAAAATCCCTTAAACCCTACCTTCCACATCGCATGAATACTCAGATAGTTTTTTTGTTGCTGATGAAGCAAAGCGTCGAGACGCTTATGATCTAGCTCGACAGCAACAATATCGGGATGGATTTCCTCCATAGTGTCTTTGATGGCACGAATGCTTTTCGGAGAAATATGGGAGGTTCCAAGAAGAACAATGGTCTTATACTTCATCGCTTACCCTGACAAACCATGGTTTATAAATATGCTGTTTCAAAATTTTTAGCCGTTATAACAGAGGAGTTCAGTGGTTATAGTGTTACAAATGCTTAAAACAGAAAAAATTAAGGAAAGTACATTGCCACCTTTTACTGGAAATGTCGACCTCGTTTGCCCCTCAGGCCACATGGCCACTACTTTCTCTTTAGTGGTTCTGAGATCTGCTCAGAACCCCACACATGTCGACATAGTTGTACCTGCGGAAGGCTTTTCATCAAAAGCAGTGCAGTTTCACCCCTATACGGCGACCTAGTTGTGTGATGAGGTGGGGAAACCGCACTGATCGATAACTTTAAATACGCCACTTTCTTTCTCCTTGAAAAAGATGCGGAGGGTTTCAGATGCTAAAAATGCGGCAAATCGGCGAGGTCTATGACATGAGAGTATTCACCGATGAGGGTGACTACTTTGGGGATATTGAAGAGGTCATTCTTACCAAGACAAGAATATTTGGCTGGCGAGTGCGGGCAACCAAAAGCTCCTACCTCAGCAAGGTGCTTGGAAGCGCAAAGGGAGTCATCGTCCCCCACCAATTGGTTAAGGCTGTTGGTGACGTGATGGTTATTTCAAGAGCAGCTGTCCCTTCCTACAATCCGGAAGAGGAATAAGCACTTGAAAAGCATCACCAAGAGCAAAAAAATAAAAATAGCTCTTTTTCTTTTTTCTCCATGAAAGCCTTACTTATTGTTAATCCAGCTGCAAGGGATGGGAATTCTGAACAGCTTAAGGATATCCAATCTCTCTTTCTCAAGCGAGGGCATAAATTAGATATGTACATAACAACAAAGCAAAATGATGCAACAAAAATAACAAGAAAAAAAAGAAAGGAGTACCATGTTATTATTGCTGCAGGGGGGGATGGCACCATCAATGAAGTTGTTAACGGCCTTGCCACAACCAGGACCCCCCTTGGAATCATCCCTCTTGGAACAGAAAACGTTCTTGCACGAGAGCTCCACATCCCCCTAAAGCCTTTGAAAGCTGCGAAAAGGATTCTAAAAAAAAGAATACGGGCAATCGATGTTGGACTGGTAAACAATCGCTACTTCACACTTATGGCCGGGGTTGGGTTTGATGCTCATGTTGCAAGCCGCGTTGAGCCACTCCTCAAAAAAGTGCTTGGAAGCGCTGCCTACCCACTAACTGCATTTCGGGCGCTATTTGAGTATCAAGCAAATGAGCTTCTTATCAAAACAAAGAAGTGCCAGATCAAGGGGTATTTTTGCATTGTTGGAAATACAAAAGGGTATGGCTGGAGAATTGACCCCGCTTATCGGGCAAAGATGGATGATGGAAAACTTGACGTGCTCGTTTTTCAAAGTAAAGAAACATATAATATGTTTAGGTATTTAATAGGAATCCTCCTTCGCTTCCATACCTTATTTCCAGATGTAAAATATTTTACCACTGACAGCTTGGAGATTACTGCACGAAAACCTGTTGTTGTTCATGTTGATTGTGAGACTATAGGAACAACACCAGTAAGAGTGAGCGTAGCTCCACAAGCGTTACGAGTGATATGTTAATTAAGGGGGATATAGTAATATAAAGAGGAATATGTTAAAGAAGGTAATTAACGATTAACACAGATCTTATTCTATGCTTTCTATGCTTCCATCCTGCGCCTTTAATGGCCTATCGACAATCGTGTTAAACAAGTCTAATAAAAGTTCTCGAATCTTATCACGTTCTTCAGAAATAGACTGATGAAGTTTTTCTAATTCGCTAACTTGTTCCTCAATAATCCTATTTTTTTCCTCAATAGTTAGGTCTTTTTGCTTCAAGTCTTCCAGTTGCTGCTGGAGCGCAGTATGCTTCTCCTCAATTTGCTGGTCTAAAGCAGAGATCTCATTGAGGGCTATTTCCTGGTTATTCAGTTCTTGGTCGTTCAGAACAGCAAAGCCAGTTGGAGATGGACTATACAAGGTAGCAGTGAGAACATATGCCCCGATAAGCACGCCAACAATGAGGATTGCGTATAAAGCGAATCTTGTTGGGGGAGAAAATGGAGAGCTCGGTGGAGAGCTCGGGCGCTGAGGAATTAATGGTTGGGGGACACCAACACTACTTTCTCGCCCTAAAAAAGAAGAAGAAAAACGTGGCGCCTGAGGTTGAGAAAATGATAAGCGGGAAGAAGATGATTGTGAAAATGATTGGAGAGATAAGCGGGAAGATGCTTCATCGTGCGGTTCATTTTGCAGCCCACTCAAGGCATGATAAGCTGAAGCAACAACAGCAGGATCATACCCATGACGAAGAAGATTTTGCCGAAGATACTCTTTACTAAAGCCACGATCAAGGCCTTCCTGAAAATATTTTCTGATCACTTGGTCCTGAAGCATGCAACACCTCTTCAAAGCTTTAAAAACAATACATCTTTATAACGTTTGCGATTACACCTAATACCGTTATGAAGACCGTAACATTTATGTAGAAAAAAAATATCCAAGAGGTATGGAAGAGTTTACCGAGCTTTACCGAACAACAACAAAGAATGAGCTACGGGACAAGGCTATCCTCCTATACGGCTTTTCAGACCAGCAAATCAATCAAATAATGGACTGGTATAGAGAACAGGAAAAGATCAAAAAACTGCCAGTAACAGTCTTCGGAAGTATTACTCCCGTATCAAGAAATAAGAGAATAAAGGACGTCATTCAAGACCTTATTCAGGGCCAGCAATAAACAGCACCAAAATGAAAAATCATAAAAAAGAGAGAAAAGAGAGCAGGTAAGAAGAATAATGACGGTGAGAGAACAATGGCAAAATACAAAATTGTTTATGAACGAAACAGCTGTATCGGGGTGGCATCCTGCGCAGCAGTGAATGGCGAATTTTGGGTGATGGACCAATCAGGAGATGAAAAAGCAGATATTGCCAAAGGAAAAAATCCAACTATCACCAAAGAAGGAAATCAAGAACTGATTATTGAGGAAAAGGATCTTGCAAAGAACATCGAAGCAGCAGAAAATTGCCCAGTGAACATTATTCATATTTATAACTTAGAGACTGGGGAGAGGCTGATTTAAGTAAAGAGAAGCAAAGCAAAAAACAAAGCAAAGAAATTAGTTAAGCTTTGAAAGGTCACCATGAATGATGGTAGGTTTTACTGCCTCCAATTCTGACTGATAATAGGGTATAATGGGAACTGGATTCATAAAGAAGATTTTCTTGTGAAGAACGTGGGCAAACCCGATCTCCATCAGCGTATTTCCTCCAATGTAGTGCTGAATGCCACGCCGATCGTAATTCAGGACAAGAATAGCATCGCATTCTTTTATTTTTTCATAAAATTCCCGAATAGCGTCCTTTTCGTTCTTGTGAAATAAGGTAAGCTCCTCTTTTTCATGCTCTGTCTTTCCGACATACTCTTGAGAGAAGCACGAAACAAATACGGTATGGCCTTGCCCCTCTAGCACTTGCTTTATGGCCAGCATTTTCTCCGTAAAGACCATGCTCGTGCAGACCGCAATTTTCATACCAAATCACTGATCCCCTAATTTCTTATTTTGCTCTCCAATATACCTCATTTCCTCATCGGAAAGGCGGCGAAATGGGGCTTCATCGGCTAACTCTTCATGGACATGGGCGCAAATGCCGACTGTTCGAGGAATAATAAAGAACGCTTTTCCGATATGCCAATCAATGCCCATATCGGATATCAGGGCGGCGATTGCCCCATCAACATTCAAGCAGAGTTTTCTTCCTTTTGCTTTTTCGAGCTCTGCTTCGATGCCAAGAGCAAAGCGAACATGCTTTCCGGCAACACCACTCTGTTGAGCAATAGAAAACAATTGTGCCGTTCGCGGATCGGTCGTATAAATCTTATGGCCATAACCAGGAAAGCGCTTCAAGGATGTAATGACAGACTGCACGACCATAGCAGGGTCTTTTCCAACATTCTCCTGAAAGAGCCTTGCTGCCTCATCAATCGCACCACCATGGTACTGCCCAAGCGACAGAATTCCTCCAGCCACCGCAGTGTTCATCGCATTGCCTCCAGAGGCAATAATCCGCGCAGACGTAATTGAGGGAGGGGCGATACCATGCTCGGTGCATGCAACAAGAATCGCATTAACCACTTTTGCTTCAGGTAGTGTCGGCAGTCTTCCTGTGAGAACCAAAAAGATCATCTCGTGAAAGGAAAGCTTGTCAACGAGCTCGTTGAGCTTATACCCCCGAACGATCGTTTCATCCGAAGAAGCGCACGCAATGCGGGTCTTCCACACCTTGTTTGTATCTTTTTCCATATTCTTTTTCATTGTCATAAAAAGATAATCCACGCCCTAAAGGGCAAGGCTATCTTTTTTGAGCGTTTCCATAGTTGTTAAAGAGCTGCTACCCAAGAGCTGCTGTCAAAGGGCTCCTTTGATGAGTTCACCAAGCTGGTCATGACGCTCTGCCACCAACACTCCAGCTTTCTTGAGTATTTGAATTTTATGAGAGGGAAGCCCTCGTGTTCCTTCAATGAGCGCACCTGCATGGCCAAACTGGATTCCCTGTGGCATCTGCTCTGCAAATCGGCCAGCAATAAAAGCAGCAATCGGTTTGGTGAACCTTCCTTCTTTTACCATGTCAGCAACTTGATCTTCATACGTTCCGCCGAGCTCGCCAAACAGCACCATCCCTTTTGTTTGCGAGTCTTTTTCAAACAGCTCGAGAAGGTCAGTAAAGGTTGAACCTATAATACGATCCCCCCCAATGCCAACAACCGTGCTTTGGCCTAATCCAGCTTGACGGACGATCCAAGCAGTCTCATTGGTCATTCCACCGCTCTTGGAAATGATACCAATGCTTCCTGCCTGATAAATCTTTTCTATCGCTTCATTAAATCCACCGAGCACGCCAAGGCGAGACTTACCTGGGCTGATCACGCCGATGGAACTTGGGCCAATAAGCCTTACGCCATGGAGCTGCGCATACCTTACCATCTTTGCAGTTTCATGAACAGTGATGCCTTCCGTCAAGCAATGGATCAGCTTAATGCCGTTTGCAACAGCTTCCATAACAGCGTCTTTTGCAGCAAATGGAGGAACATAAATAGAGGACGTATTGATCTCTGGGTGGTGCTGCATGGCTTCTTTTACCGTATCATACACTGGAATGCCATCCACGTCCTGCCCCCCTTTTCCTGGGGTGACACCAGCAGCAATGCGCACGCCATACCCTTTCATTAAGGGAACAGCGCGCTGGCCCTCTTTTCCAGTAATGCCCTGCATTACGACAACAGTTGATTCATCAATAAGGATCGCCATCAGCACACGCTCCGCTGTTCCTGCTCATTAATATGATCCATATGATCCTCTGTTATAGGGGCGCGGAACAGGTTTACTTTATCCATTAGGATTTTTGCTGTTTTTGTCATCGGCATCTCAGCCCCATACGCAACGAGGTCAAGACCGCACTTCGCTGCAGACCTGCGAAGAATCTGAAGCCCTTCTTCTTCATTCGGGCCAGACCTCCTTACCACAATTGGATAGGCTGGCCTAACCTCTTCAAGGGCTTGTGCAACACCTTGCAAGGTTTCATCAACTCTCGTGAAGCTGGCGATCACCCCCACAATCCACAATCCTCTCAGTCCTGGCTTGGAAAGCAGCGCTTTCGTAAGATGATACACTTTTTCTGTTGGCGGGCTGCCGCTGAAATCTGTATAATTTGATGGCCTGCCACCGCAATTCATCAGCGCATCCATGCAAGTGATGCTGCCGCCACCACCGGCAGCAAGAAAACCAATGTCGCCATCAAGCTCAACATATTTAACCGTACCCCTATAATCTTTTGCATTGACCTCCTTGACAAGCTGTTCTCTCTCTGTTGGAGGCCTTGCAAATCCAGCAACACGGGGAGTATATGCTCTATCTTTGTGGTTATAACCGCCATCATCACATAACTCAATCTTGGCATCCAGAGCGATGAAATCTCCCGCCTTATTTTCAACCAATGGGTTGATTTCCACTTGGACTGCATCCTCTTTTTCAAAGCAGTGATACAAGGAAAAGAGAATAGGAACAATCTTCGCTGCCTGTTCCTTTGATAAATGAAGGACTGCAGCTGCTTCCCGAATGTTCCATTCCTGTAAGCCAAGAAGAGGATCGATGGGGATGAGGGGGATTCGAACAAGAGCTCCTGTTCCAGATAACACATCATCTTCAATAGCGATGCCTCCTTGCGCTGAAATGGCAAGAACAGGAGAACGGGTTGCCGTATCAAAGGTGAAGCTCACATAATACTGCTGATTGAGGTCTATTTTTTCTGCAGCAAGTACGCTTTTCACTTCCTCATGATTGACCCGTGTATGGAGAAGTAAACGAGCTGCCTGGCAGACGTCCTCCCCTGTTTCGCACAGTTTTATCGCACCAGCTTTTCCTCTTTTTCCAGAAAGAAGCTGGGCCTTCACCACCGCACCATTCCAAGAAGATGGAAGTTGGAACGTAGAAGGAATATCAGTAATAAGGAAAGATGCGGGTGTTGGAATATTATATTTTCTTAATAATTCCATGCCCTCAAACTCGTAAAGCCGCATAGGGACAAGGGTAAGGAATCACCTTATAAGCTTTGCGGCTTTACATTAAAAAATATAAAGCAATAGAGAATATACAGTTATACGTTTATTAAAAAAGTTTATAAAAATAGGTAGTAAAAAAAGTGTGGGCTCAGAAGAAAGACAGGTATGATATTCAAGAGAACAATGGCAACCTCCAAATTAGCAACAAACATCACTCACGTACTCAGCTGTCTTAGTAAGCAGCAAAGCACTACCATGCTCGGGCACTTCTCTGGTAAATATGATCCTTGGAGGATTCTCATTGGCACCATCTTATCAGCACGAGCAAGGGATGAAGTAACAGAGCAAGTATGTGAAGTATTGTTCAACAAATACCCCACTGTTGAAGCACTTGCTGGAGCAAAGCAGCAGGATATCGAGCAATGCATTCAAAGAATTGGCTTTTATCACACTAAAGCGAGGAATATCATCAAAACCTCAAAAATAGTTATACAACAGCATCATGGAAGCGTTCCTGGCACGATGGATGATCTGCTTACCCTCCCTGGGGTGGGCAGAAAAGTGGCTGGCTGTGTACTCGTTTATGCCTTCCAGAAAGACGCTATTCCCGTGGATACCCATGTTCACCGCATTTCAAACAGGCTTGGATGGGTTAGAACAAAGGCACCAGAACAAACAGAACAACGATTGATGAAGATAGTCCCAAAAAAGAATTGGCAGGTTGTCAACGATTGTTTGGTCAGCCATGGAAAGAAGATTTGCAAGCCAATACAACCACTATGCCATTCTTGTTGCATTGAACGGTACTGTAAGAAAGTTGGAATACATAAGAAAAAGATAAACTGGCAAAAGAACAAAAAATAAAAAGAGGTATACTCAAGAGAGGGTGATGATTCGAAATAGCTTTATCTTTCTCGACAAAATAAGTAACAGGCGAGAGCAAGCTATATGGGAACAAGGAATTGAGGACTGGGATGGGTTCCTTGCTGCCAAATCAGTTTCTGGCATTAATGCTCCACGAAAAGGGCACTATGATCGGCAAATTATGAACGCGTGGCACGCTTTAGATAATGATAACCCTTCTTATTTTCATTCCTTATTTCCAAGACAAGAGACCTGGAGGCTGTATCCTCACTTTAAGGACAACGCCTGCTTTTTGGACATCGAAACAACAGGATATTATGGGGATATTACAGTTATTGGAATTTATGATGGCAATGAGGCTCATGCCTTCGTAAGAGGATTCAACCTGGACAAAGAGCTTCTTCAAAAAACTCTCGCACAATTTGATATGGTTATCACGTTTAATGGAAGCTCATTTGACCTTCCAGTTATCCGGCGGTTTTTTGGCCCAGTACTTCCAGAAATCCCCCATATCGACCTGAGGCATGTTTGCAAAAGGATCGGACTTGTCGGAGGGCTTAAGCGAATTGAGGAACAGCTTGGAATACAAAGGCCAGAAGCTGTTCAAGGAGTGACTGGGGCAGATGCTGTTGAGCTATGGCAGCGCTGGAAAGCAACTGGAGAAAAGAAATATTTAGAAACCTTAGTCCAATATAATGAGGAGGATATTGTCAACCTAAAACCAATAGCTAATACAGTTATAGCGCAGGTTTGGCAGCAGGTACGATTTGGTAGAAGCACATGAAAAATAGACAGGCGCATAAAAAGAATAAAAAGCAGTGGAGTGGTATAGAGGAGCTTAGGGAATGGTTTGGAATAACCAAAGCAGGAGGGCTTATGTACATTTCATATAGCCTAGCGATAGCGGCCATGTTCTTTAAAAGCATTATTACTATAACAATCTTATTTAGTGCAGCGCTTATCTTATCTGTTATTTCTACTGTTTTTGGAGTTAAAAGAAACGAAAAGGTATCCCTTATCACCAACATAGCCAAAGCAATTTCTTATCCTGTTTGCATTGGTCTTCTTATTTGGTTTATTCTGATAAAAGTGATGATTATGATCCTGATAAACTAGGATAAACTATCAGGTTTTATCAAGGAGGTTTTATCAAGGTGCGTTGCAAGAGGAGAAAGGGATTAAAGAATAGATAGTTTGTCTCCGATGCGAACCTGTGCAATTTTTATCGTGCCTACAGGACATTCTATACATGCTACCGCAGGTTTTTTAGAAGTAAATAGGGAAAAGGGCTTGAAGCACTCCCGGACTTCTATAACATGATGGGAAGCGTTCAGTAAGATGATATCAATAGGAAAAAACACAAAGAGCATATGGAGGCGAACGATAATAGGGGTCTTCCAGACAAAAACAAGAGTTGCCGGTTTAATCCTCCCCATCAACCCAAAAAATTGTGATAAAAATGTCTCACAGTGTCGGTGATTTTTTGCAATTAATGTGTTTCTTGTTTTGTTGACAATCACCCATGCTCACCCAATAACCATTACTGACCCAATAGCCATCTCGTAATATAGCAAAATTCAAAGGATATAGCCTGTTATACCCTTGTTCCATAGGAAATCAAGGGGTTAGCGCTATGTGATTCTTTTGAGATATGCCAGATACCCCCTTATGTAAAACCGGATTGAACTAAATAGGACGAAGCAATTCGTTTCTTTAGCATCGTTTTGCATAAATTCGCATAAACTCTTGAAATAGAAGCATTTATAAA
>JACOVM010000107.1 GCA_016177345.1 Candidatus Woesearchaeota archaeon
ATTTTGCTTATCTATTTTTTTGGTTATCTATTTTATCCTCTATTTGCGATTACTTACACACAAGCAACCTGCATTGGGTAGGACTTTATTACTGTGCACTGTCCAGGACAGCCAGCTGCAATACAAGGGTCTCCTTCTACACATCTTGCGCGAGTCGTATTATGAGCTGCATCAGGAAGAAGATAACAGTCTCCAGTTGTGCAAGAAACATCAACCCCTTGATCATCAATCCCGCAATCTTGGGTTTGTGGAAGCACGATTGGAGTAAGCTTTTCTCCAACACCTAAAGAGCAACCATAAGAGAGGAGTGCAAAGACCAACAGGCCAATAAGGGAGCGCCGCGCCATATCACTTTATTGAGCACGTTGTAGTTTAAAAAGGTATGGCTTGACAATTGCTAGAATAGCAGCGCTTACTTTTTCAACTGGCGGGTTGGCATCAACTTTTTTCCAGTCGAGTTCTTTTCCAATCTCAATGTGCTGCCTTCTCACCTGTTCAACAAGCTTCGCATCTGACTCGTGAAGGTGGCCTTTCTCTATTGCTTTTGTGAATCGTATTCCATCAAGAAGTATGGCAAGATCTTCATGGAGAAGGCTGCTATTCAGCTTTTTTAACGCAGCATAGTCTGCTCCTTTTGCGCTGCCCCACGCCAGGCTTGTTCCAATATAGTCTTCAGCAACAATAATGATGCCATGGCCTAATTTTTTTCTCAATTCTGGCTCAAACTCTTTTCTGTTTTGATAATAAAGAGTTTGGAATGCCAGCTCATCCATGCCCTGCTTTTTTCCTGATCGAAGAATGCCAGAGATCTGCTGGCCTGTTAGTGAATGATAGATGGGATACTTGAGGTATTCTGCAGTATAACCATTTTTATTCAGCCAATCAACAAGCCATTTTGCTTGAGTGGACTTCCCGATATTGTTAATGCCGTAGATGACGATGAACATGACAAATAAGAAATAATATTCGTATTTAAAGGTATGGAAAACAGGGGCTCTGTAGAAAATGCCGCCTTAGATCTTGGCGCCGCCGTGATTTTCTCAGAAAATTTTATTTTTTCCCCACCTCGCCCGGGCAGGGTGGGGAAAAAATAAACTTAAACATGGTTTAAGCACGGCGGCGCCAAAAATCTGTGTTTTTTAGTCAAAATCAACGGTTTTACGACTAAAAACGAAGAAAGATTTTCTACAAAGCCGAAATCAGTGGACCCTATCTTAAATGAACCATATTAAATTAAGCATATCAGATTAGGCATACAAATAAAGTTATTTACGCAAGGAGTTCCCATCACCATACCTTTACGGTATTCTCCTAATCTGCCTAATCTGGTAATCCTCTGCTTCTCCTTCTTTTTTTTCTTTTTTCTCAACAATTTCTCTTATTTCAACGGGCTCTTGCGGCTTTTGCTTTTCCTTTCCAATAAAGAACGCCTTGTCTTTGAGTGATTCCAACGCATTTTCCATGTCTTCTTCGCTAAGCTGTTTTGGCTCCCAGGTAAAAGCCAAGCCATCCTCTGATTTTCTTGGGATGATGTCAATGCAGACATGGTTGCCTTCTTTGGATAAGCCTTCATTGATGATAATGTTGGTGCCGTGCGCTCCGAGTTGCTCGAAAACAGTCATGGCAGAAAATGATGCCGCAAAAAAAAGGTAGGATGCAATACTATCTTGAATAGCCCTAAGCTTTTCAACGTGGCTTTTTGTGCAGACTTTTATGTGTCCAACAGCTGCTGGCTTTTCCTCAAGGTAAGCCATGATCGTTCCATCTTCGTACAAGATCTTCAATTCTTTTTTCTTGTACGCCTCACAAATAGTGCAGTCAGCCATGGTTGTCTAAACGATCCTACCGTTACCTAAACAGTTTTGATATGTCATCAAGGTTTGACCCTTGTTTTTGCTCTTCTGGAGCATCTGATTCTTGTTCTTGAGCAGATTCTTCTTGAGCTTCCTCCTGTTCTTCTTCAGCAGCATCTTCTTGCCCATGCCGCCCACTCTTTTTATCTGATATTTGATCTTCATGTTTCTTTGATGATGGCTTCTTTTGTTTTCCATGCTTTGCAAGAATCTTTGATATGATCTCATCAATATTTTTTCCCTTGAAGAGCTGGATGAGCTGGTTGTTCGATGCAGCAAGCTGCTTGAACTCTTCTGGGCTTTCGAGAACTGCTTGGAGAAGAGGCGGGTTTGCCTCAATAATCCCAATGATAGTCTCATCGGTAATTTCCTTTTGCCTTCTTTGCTCTGGCGCTGCAGGCTTTCCTTGAAGATGGGCATTCATCATTCTGGCAAGGTTTGTTTGGAGGCGGGAGAAGACTGCTTCACGTTCAGCTTGCGGGATGTCCTGCTTTGGAATATCAAATGCAGTAATGTTGTCATCATCATCTCTTGGAATAACATGAATCATGAAATGGCTGCTTTGCTGTCCCGCAGCACCGCCATTCGCAATAAACATGGTTACCCCTTTGCAAACCATCGCATCATAAGCTGCTTCCATGACCCCCTTGGTCACTCTTGCTACATGGTCAAACACAGCTGGTGGAATCAGCGGCATAATTGGGTAATGGTCTTTTGGAACAACGAGCATGTGCCCTTTTGTCGCTGGATTAATGTCAAGAATAACAAGAGTTTTTTCATCTTCAAACACTTGTTTTGCTGGAATTTCTCCTGCAATGATCTTACAGAAGGGGCATTGTGCTTTCTGCTCGTCTATCGCTTTTTGCTGTTCAGGGGAGAGTTGAATCATAATGCCACCGTATAATGCCATATTATGATGCCACATTATATAGCTATTAGGTATATAGCTGCTAGGTTACGATGAATTATGTCACAATGACTTAGTTCACGATGAATTCTGCTCCGGCACTTTGGCGGATTCTCCGGTAGAGCTTCACCAGCTCACCAAACCACACCACACTGCTTGTGACAAGGAGGATAAGCAGCCAGTCTGCTAGTGACAAGGCAGTTGTTCCAAATACCTTCTCAAGAGGCCCGTAGACAACGGACAAATGAAGCAGGATAGATACGCCAATTGCTCCAATAAGCTTCATATTCGAAAACAGCCCAAGTTTAAAAATACTTTGATGGTCACTCCTGCAATTGATAACATTAAACATTTGGAACATCACAAGAGAGGTAAATGCCATCGTTGTTGCATAAATATAGGCCTCCCCTTGATGGAGCTCTGTGCCAAACACCCACCCCCGTTGGAGAAGGGCCCACACAAATAGGAGAAGAGTTCCTCCAGACATGATACAGCTAAGGGTAAGAAGATAGGCCCCCCGTGTTTTGGACACGATCTGGCTTTTTGGCTTTCGCGGCGGCCGGTTCATGATATCTTTCTCTTCTGGCTCAAGGCCAAGAGCAATTGCTGGCAACCCGTCTGTCACGAGATTGATCCAAAGAAGCATAATCGCGGCAACAGGCAGTGGAAATCCGAGAAGAATAGCCAAAAAGAGCGTTAAGACCTCTCCCATATTGCTGGACAAAAGGTAGATAACAAACTTTTGGATATTATCATAGATAGAACGACCTACTTCGATAGCTCTGACGATCGAGGTAAAATTGTCATCGGTTAAAATGATATCTGCCGCTTCCTTGGTGACATCAGTTCCAGTTAGCCCCATCGCAACGCCAATATCTGCCCTCTTTAGTGCAGGAGCATCATTAACGCCATCACCAGTCATCGCAACAATATGCCCTTTTTTCTTGAGCGCTTCAACAATTTTCAGCTTGTGCTCTGGATTGACTCTGGCATAAATTCTGATATCTTCAACGCAGCTGTCAAGATCAATAGTGTCAATGTCATGCCCGCCCAACGCCCGCCCATCGATGCCAATCTCTTTTGCAATGGCAACTGCGGTGGCAATGTGGTCTCCAGTGATCATCACAACACGAATGCCTGCCTTGTGGCACGTTGCTATCGATGCCTTCACCTCTTCTCTGGGAGGATCAATCATTGCTTGCATTCCAACAAAGATAAGGTCTTTTTCGTACAGCTCTTTTTTCTCATTTCCTTTGATCTTCTTGTAGGCAAAGCCAAGCACTCGAAGGGCATCTTTTGCAAATAGCTCATTCTTTTCAAGAATCTCTTGCTTTTTTTGGCGGGTAAGCATTTCTTTCTTTCCATTGATCTCTATAAATGTGCAGAGGTTAAGCAAAACGTCGACAGCTCCCTTGACGTAAACAACATTTCCACTCTCATAGCAATGAACTGTTACCATTCGCTTTCGTTCAGATGTAAATGGAATCTCATCGACTCGCTTATGCTTGATGTTCAAAAGCTGGTAGTCTATCTTGTTTTTTGCTGCGCTGACGAGAAGGGCTCCTTCTGTTGGGTCGCCAAGGATAGTGTTGCCTGATAGTTTTGCATCATTATTCAATGCCCCAATCTCCAGCACGCGCCGAAGGGTTGGCGTTGTTGCTGAAAATTCCCCTTGCAATGAGTATCCCGAGCCGCTTACCGTGATAGTAGTATTGTCAACCCATAGCCTTTTGATCGTCATCTCATTGTGAGTTAGAGTGCCTGTCTTGTCAGTACAAATCACGGTTGTACAGCCGAGCGTTTCTCCGGAGGGAAGCTTTCGGAGAAGAACATTATGCTTAGCGAGCCGCTGGACGCCAATAGCAAGAGAGATCGTAACAATTGCGGGAAGCCCTTCAGGAATGGCAGCAACAGCTAGTGCGACAGCAACAATGAGAAATTTTGCCGGGTCTTCTCCTTTGAGAACACCAGCAAAAAAAATAATAGCGCAAATAACAATAGTGCCAATTCCAAGTACAGTCCCTAGCTTCTTAAGCTTTTTTTGGAGCGGTGTTGGCTCTGATTCTGTTTCTTGAATAAGGCGGGCAATCTTTCCAATCTCGGTGTCCATTCCTGTTCTGCAGACAACCCCCTTTCCGTGGCCCCTTGCAATAATCGTTCCCGCAAAGGCCATATTTTTTTGGTCTGCAATCGGCGTTGATTCTGGAAAAAGGAGCAATTTTTTTGTTACTGGCATTGATTCTCCGGTAAGCATTCCTTCTTGTGTTTCCATGTCAACAAGCTCAAAAAGGCGAATGTCAGCCGGTATCTTTTCGCCAACCTCAAGAAGGATGATGTCGCCAGGAACAACATCTTTTGCTTCGATGGACATTTCTTTGCCATCACGAACAACTCTGGCATGAAAGGAAGCAAGCTTCTGGAGCGCTTCGATAGTCTTTTCTGCTTTATATTCCTGTACAAAGCCAAGAATAGCATTAAGAATGAGGATAAGGCTGATCACAACCGCATCAATAAATTCTTCTTCTAAAGCAGAGATGACAACTGCCCCAATAAGAATCCAGACGATTGGGCTTTTGAACTGGTCAAAGAATAATTGAAGCGCTGATTCTCCTTTTTTCTGCTGGACCTCATTTTTGCCGTAAGCCTGGAGCCTGCGTGCAGCTTCATCACTTGACAATCCTGTTAGCCTTGTGTTGAGCTTGGTCAAGACAGCTTCCTGGGAAATAGTGTGGTACATTCTCGTGCGTCATTCTGAATTATTGAGCTTGATTGATTGAGCTTGATTGATTGAGCTTGCTTGTTTTTCAGTCCTTTTTCAGTCCATTTCTTTTTTGATGTCTTTCAGATTATTAAGAAAGTATTCTAAACAATCGATAGCGCAAAAGCTTGCCCTACGCTTGAGATCTTCAGGGCCAAAAAGGAGCGTGAAATTGTTCATGCTTTCTTTTTCTACTTTTGCGTTGCAGATGCAGCAAACGACATCATGCTTCATTTGTTCTTGCTGGATCTGGTCATCAATAAGGCGGAAAAGGTGAATGCCACCCATCGTGAGGTCTTCCTTCATTTTGAGAAGATCATCATATTCTACATAATCTATGACGTCTCTTAATTTTTTCTTCATGCCATCACCTCATTTTTGCAATACACTATTTCACTGGATGTCCGCCAGGCTCTGGCGGCAACATTGGAGTGGAAAAGAGGATGAAAAAGGCAGCAAAATGCTGCCTCTTTCTGATCCCACATTGGCGATGTATTTGGTTGGCATTGACTTCTGAGTGGGCATGTTTAGTGCTATCCTTTGGTGCTATTTGTTTAGTGCCATCCTTTAGTACTATTTTTTTCGGCTTTCTTTCTGTTCTTTACGCTCTTCGATATTGAGGTACCACCTATTTTTTTCATTATCAAAGGTAAAAATGACATCGTGGCTTTTGGAGAGGTCTAAGGCGAACAGGATTGGCATAGGAATGGTGGTTTCAAAGCTAGATCCTCGCCGATAGAGCCGTCTTTTGATC
>JACOVM010000108.1 GCA_016177345.1 Candidatus Woesearchaeota archaeon
AGGAAGGGAACTGCACTGTGTGGGAAAAAATAAAGTTTTCAGAGAAAACCACAGCGGCGCCAAAAATCTGTGTTTTTTAGTCAAAATCAACGATTTTACGACTAAGAATGAAGAAAGGTTTTCTACAGGACCAGGTAATTATCAAAAGCCCATAACCACCTATCCAGAGGGATCCTATATAGTACATGTAGTACTTGTTTTTCTAGCTTTTCGCTTGAGCATCAAATCAACGACCCGCTGCCCAGCTTGCCCATCTTGATTAAAGGCTTCTTTTTTGACCCATGCACTTTGCGCATGAAGATACTCCTGGTGATGCGCACCATCCAATGCCTCCCGGATGTGATGCTGAAGCTCTTGCGAAGTCCGAGCAATGCGGCATCCACTCTGGAGGTATTGGCTCGTTCGTGCAATGTCCATGGAAAAGAGATATGCGCAAATGAGCGGCTTTTCAAATAGCATCGCTTCAATGCCTACCGTCGAATCTCTCTGGATAACAATATCAGAGACGAAAAGCAGAAGGAATATATCCTGCGTATACACTTTTATATCAAGGCCGGCCTTTCTTGCAAGTTCCTCATACTCCTGGTGGCCTAAATCCCTGGGGTGGAGCTTGAGAGCAATCTGGCAATCCTTATGGTCTGGAATAGCATCAAATATACTTCGCGCAAGAAACAACCTGTCTTTGGAGGGCTGGGTGAGAATGAGAATTATCTTTTTCGATGGGTCAAGCCCAAGCTCAACACAGACCTTGTTCCTGTCGAGCGTGTCCTTGAGCTGCTTGATAATATCATACCTCGGCTGCCCAGTGATGGTAATGCTCTTTTCCGGATAGTTTCCCTCGTTGATGAGCACGGCTCTTGTGTTCTCTCCGTACACCGCTGTTTTGTTCGGCACAGGGCAGAACGGGGCACTGATATCAAGATTGTTGCTAACCTCACCCTTAAGATGTACATATTCAAAGGCAAGAGGAGAGATGGCTCCGTGCTGGAGCCCAACAACATTCTTGTTGCACATACGCCCAGCGGCGATCGCCGCCCTTCCACTAACTCCGGTCTCGTCGATAATAAGAATGCTTTTTGGATCAAGGGTGTTGATCATATCAGTAAACGCCCCTATCCAAAGAGCAGTCTCAGCAACCTTGTGCTTGAAGATAAAATCGAATCGCCTTTCGATAAGAGGCCAGATCGGAATTCCGCCATACACGAATGATTTTGCGATGCCTGCCTTGAGCCGCAAGTATTCCTGGAATGCCTTTTTCTGGAATTCATTTGCTTCCTTGAATCGCTTTCTGCTCATAAAATATTCAGAGGGTATTCCTCTTGTTAATCCAATCGTCTTGATTCCTAATGTACGGGTAAAATCCCTATCTGTATAAGCATATGATATACTATTCTTCTCAAGAAGGTCAATAATAGGCTTGAGCATCTGGTCGCTCATCTCCTTTTGCGCCTTACGCTCTGCCCTGAGCTGTGCTGTGAGGCCGACAAGGAGAATATCAGCTTTTTGTGGAATCCTATGCATGAAAAGGCGAGAAACAGCATGCCGAAATGCATACTTCTTATATTTAAGGAATTCAAAGATATATGGCTTGGACCTCCTCACGAATGACCTCGCCTTTTTTTTCTTGACAATGGATATCTCCTTCGTTATGCAGTAGTGGGCTGCGATATCTGAAAATGCAGAGCCGTCATCGAGAAGGTACACGGTAGAAGGGCTCTCTTTTTTGATGATCGTGTCAACGATATGCAGATTCAATGCGATGTCTTGTATCGTCATGCGATGGAGCTCATGGTAAAACAGCCAGAAATCAATGAACCACCATATGCTGACTCCCTGGTACGTGAAGACCTCTTTGAAGTTCTTTCCCTGATTGAGCGGCTTGCAGGACCATTCCTTAAGCCATTTCATCGCTTTGCTGTACGCCTCATAAAGAGAGTCGTCATCAACAATATCATTTCGGCAGAGATGAATGCCTGGCTCTTCTTGCCTTTCTTTCGCTGGAGAATTGTCCAAGTAAATGATCCTTGTTCCTGGGGGGAGGTCGCCAAGGAGCCGAAGATCTTCAGAAGTATTGACGAATGCAAGCGTGCTCATGGTCAGCATCGTGGTCAGCAAAGACCGTTATATTTGAATGCAGGAAAGGCTGATAGGGTGTCAAGGAAGCTTCGTGATGCATTGTCGTAAATCACGTACATCTTATTTCCAATGCCGCGCCCTCGCAAAACCGACTCGATATCAAAGTTGTACTCCCAGGAGGAAACAAGCAAGGCATCATAGGGAATTGAGCTGATCTGGTCCATCTTATATTCAGGATAGGGGACAGTCGCCGCAGCGTCACGGTCATACTTGCTGTCGAAATTGATGAATCCAACAATATTGAGATCGCCAAATTGATTAATAACTTTTGGAAGAAGCGCGGTATGATCCTTAGTCCCGATGATGAGGATCTTCGCCTTCTCTTCTACCCACTTGTTCGTCATTTTTTCCAGTTCGTATTTCGATCGGTATTTCGTATGCCACTCCGCAATCTTGTTCGCCTCTTCAAGGAAGGTTTCCTTCTCCTGCTCATTATATCCTGGAAAAAGCCGTACGAGAAGGTCTTGGCGCCGCTTGGCAAGCCTTTCGATTCGCTCCCGTTCCATCAGGGGAAGCACGCTGTCCTTGTTGACATCAGCAAAATCAATCATATGCCCCCCGATGGCTAAGGCATCCATATTGTTCTTCATGAAACAGATAAGGGCATCTTCCGGTGTCTCCACCATAGGTTCTCCGGCGTCATTGAACGATGTATTTAATAGGCAGGGCACTCCAGTCAACCGGCCGAATTCCTTGACGAGATCATAATAGATTCCATTGTCTTCTCTCGTCACGGTCTGGACCCGTGCTGTATTGTCGACGTGCGTAATCGCTGGAACTACCTCTGGCTTTTTGACATTGGCAATGAGAAGCATGTAGGGCGATTCGCAATCGAGATCAAAATATTCGCTTGAGTGTTCGAGGAGTATAGAGGGCGCAAATGGCCGGAATGATTCACGATGCTTTACTCTCGAATTGAGAATATCTTTCATGTCCTTTCGGCGTGGGTCTGCGAGGATGCTGCGGTGCCCGAGAGCTCGAGGACCATATTCGCTTCTGCCCTGGTGCCAACCAACAATTTTTCCTTCTGCAATGAGGCCAGCAACCCTGGCCAAGTCTAATGGCTTGAACGGAATTCCATGGCTGCTAAGCATGTTACGAACGTATGCATCGTCATATTCTATGCCGGTGTACGCGTTGTTGAATACCACATTTTTGTGATTGGTAATTCCAAGCTCCTTTGCATTGTAATACCCCCAGATGGCAAGGCCAAAGGGAATGCCTGCATCAGAGCAGGCAGGAAAGATGAAGATCTTCTCAAAATCGGTATTGTCAAGGATGATCTTGTTCGATACCGAATTGAGGCCGACCCCGCCCGCAATGCATATGTTCTTCATCCCTGTCTTGCCATACAGCTCTTTTGCCAAATGCACAAGAACCTTCTCTGTCGTATCCTGAATGTCATATGCAACGCGAGAAAAATATGGGTCGAGCAGGTCGTTCTTGCTCATGCTCTTCTTGTATTCCTGCTTAAGTGGATTGATCCGCTGATTATACTTGTGGCCTAAGACATCAGAGTACGGCATCCTTCTTATAAATGTAGAAAAATCATTTCTAATACCCCTTAATTCAGGGGTTATGTTTAATACCTTTGGGTGTTCTTGGCCGTATGGAGCAAGCCCCATCGTTTTTCCCTCCCCCCCTGTTCCGAGTTGAAGGATGAGCTTCGTCACAGCGGTATAACATGCGCCGATTCCGTGGCAGCGATGCTGTTCCATCAATATAATATCTTTTTTTACTCCCTTAAAGAATGATGTGGTTTCCATGTCGGAGCCATTTCCATCAACGATCATGATGGCAGCATCGTCAAACCCGCTAGCGTAGAACGTCGAGGCTGCATGGGCCATGTGATGGCTGATAACTTTTACCTTTCGGGGGTCAATATCAAATTTCATCTTAAGGTAATCATAATCACTAGCATTGTATGCCGGCCCGGAATTAAACCATCGCTTGACACGGATGTGGTCTGCAATGAGGAGGTCGATTTGGCCCATCGAGTCTAGCCCAAAATAGTCAAGGCATGCCCCAATGGATAACACAGGAAAAACATAGGGGTATTTTATGCGGATCAGGCGCTCTTCAGAGATGGCAAAATAGTCTAGAATAGTTCCATCCGTTGATGCTTTGACGATACATGCACCAGAGTCATGATTTGAATAGCTCTGCACGCCAAGGATGTATTTTACCTTGTTCATAAGCGCAAGAAAAAGCCAATTACATATAAAGTTTTGCCCCGTGAATAGGGCCATTTCTGGTTCTATAATCCACTTAATCCCTATCTGGCCTATCTATTTTCGAGCTATAGCTTCTTTGAGGAATCTCATATCCTCCCTTGTCATAATTCGGAACAAGAACAGTAAGGGGACGTACAAGAGAAGGCCAAGAGTGGCGATGACTGCAAGGCTGATGATACCATGGATCGGAAATACCCCCCCTAAAAACAGGAGGAAAAAGGAGAAAAGCACTCCTACTAAAGTATGCTTTGCCACTAGACGAAGTGAGATTTTTGCACCAGCATACTCCTTAATTTTAAGAAGGGTGAGGCCGAGTATAATAATGTACCCCAGCACTGTTGTAAAGGCAGCCCCAACCATCCCATATGCTGGAACCACAAAGAAATTACAAAAGACATTCACCCCTGCAGCAAGCAGGACGATCTTCGCGATTACTTTTGGCTTTCCAATCCCGGAAAGGATAGTTATGTTTATGGTCGCTATTGCAAAAAGGATGGCACCAAGGGAAAGGATGATGAGCGGTACAGAAGCGTCAAGGTAAGCGCCGCCGAAGAGAAAGGAAAGGATCTGTCTTGCGAAAGCGGCAGTGACAATAGCAAGGAACACCATGATAATAAGGGTGTACTTGTACAAAAGCTCTGTCCCAACCTGAAGTTTCACCTTCTCTTTAAGTTCCCAAAGTTCAGATGAAAGGGGAAGGATTATTGCTGTAATCGCTCCAGGAAGATAGAGGAGCAGGTTCGCTGTTGGGTAGGCTGCTTGATAGAGGCCGACTTCCTCCAGGGTGCGAAAATAGGTGAGCATCAACGTATCTGTATATACTAGGATGTTTCCTCCAGCCATGCTGACCATCATAGGAATGCCAAATAAAAAAATTCTCCGAAGAAGTTCTTTCGAGAGATCCATCTTTGTTGAAAAAAAAGAAGGGAACACGCGCAAAAAGAATGGAATCAAAACCAGGGGCAGGAGGATGAATGCGCCAAGGTAAGCAATGGATGGTCCAATAATCGATTTTCCAAGGACGTGGAAACTGATGCCGAGAAGCACGAGGACAAAAAACATCTTCATGCTATCGACGAACGCAAAATACTTCAATTGCTGAAACCCGACAAACACTGAGCTAAGAAGTGTGACGATCGGGCGAAGCCAGAACATGACTGCAAGCAAGATGATTGGAGTTACTGCTGATACCGAGTGGAAGTAAGATACTGCGAGCTGTTTTGCAAAAACTATTGCAACTATTGAGACAATCCCAAATATGGCGAGTTGCAGGGCAATCGTGATGGTTATGAGCCCTTTTATTTTTCCAAATTCTTTATGCACAATATACTCTGGGATAAGTTTCTGAACAGCCTCGGTCATGCCAAGGTGCCCGAAAATGGTGAAGAAAGTGAACAGCGAAAAGATTGCATAAAAAAGCCCATACTCCGCCGTCGTCAGGCTCCTTGCTATAAGGAGGCGAACAACATACCCGAGGCCTGCTGCAATGACGGAGAACAAAAAAATGTAAGTGGTTCCAAAAACGACTTTTCTTACCAGGCTCATGGATCTTCGATACCTTAAAGGGTATATAAAACCAACGATTTTTCTGCTATGGGCGTTGTTGCGTTCTGTGCTAATTCGTATCAAGAATATGTATCAATATAAGGATGTGTATCAATAATACATATCAATAAATAGGTAACTTTTTATAACGGTAATGCTGCCCAAAACACATGCCACTACTCACCTTCCTTGGCACAGGCCACGGCATGCCCAAGAGATCATCATGCTCTTCTATCTTTATAGAGGATAGCGAAGCTAGCAGCGTAAACCTGTTGCTGGATACGGGGGGAGGCCATGATATCCTTTGCCAATTTGCAAAAGCAGAGAAGGACCCGTGTATTGTCCAAAACATCTTCATTAGCCACTACGACAGCGACCACATTTTAGGAATCGTTCCTCTAATGAGGGCATTTTCTCGTGGCTCACCAAAAGAACGGCGAATCTTCTGCTCTGCAGAAGTGAAACGCGCCATTGATTCCCTGTTTTTGTACGTCGCAAAAAAGCGCTATGATGACGTCAAACAACATCTCCAGTTTGTCATTATTAAAGATAGGATGGACTACGGCCTTCAGCGCTGGAAGCTCACCTTCTTTGACGTCAAGAGCACAGGAACACCGCAATTTGGCTGCAAAATCCTCTTTTCGGACAAGAAGAAGCTTTCATTTTTAGGCGATGAGCCATTGCAGGATCATTACCTTCCCATCGTCAAAGAATCAGATATCCTTATCCATAACGCATTTTGCTTAGAAAAAGATAAAGAAACGTTCAAGCCAAAAGAAAAAGGCCATAGCACTGTCCAAGAAGCTGCGCAGAATGCAGAAAAAGCACACGCAAGACATCTTGTTCTTTTCCACATGGAGGATGACACGCTCAAGACGCGAAAAAAAGAATATCTTGCTGAAGTGAAAAAATATTTTTCTGGAGAAGCAACCGTGCCTGTTGATGGAGACACCCTGGTGATTTCGTGACGCATCAAAAAGAAGGGCAAGCAGAAGAGCACGTAGGACAAAAAAAAGGAACAACACCAAGAAAAGCTACAGTGGTTGGAAAGATTGCGGCGATAACTGGTGCGACAAAAGGCCTGGGCTTGGCACTGGCAAAGGCTCTTGCAGCAGAGGGATGGGGCCTCTCAGTTGGCGGTAGGAATGAGCAAGATCTTAACGATGCAAGAAAGCACATTCTTGAATCAGGAAAAGAAAATGGGCGAAAAGAGAAAGAAGAAAAAAATCATAATATCCTCACTGTGATGATGAACGTTAAAAAACAGGCAGACTGCAACAGGTTTATCAAAGAAACAGCAAGCCACTTCGGAAAGATTGATCTCCTGGTGAACAATGCTGGAATTTGGGATATGACAGATGTTGAAAATATAACTGGACAACACCTGAAGGATCTGTTTCAAACAAACACCTTCGGCCCGATGTATTGTGCAAGTGCCGCCATTCGAGTCATGAAAAAACAAGGCTGCGGGCACATCCTCAACATTGGATCTACTGCAGGAGTCAAATCAAAACCAGACCTTCTTGCCTACTGCGGTTCAAAGTTTGCGATAACTGGCATGACCGGGAGCTTATTTGAAAAACTCCAAGGTACTGGCATTCGCATCTCGTTATTCTCTCCTGGGGGAATGAAGACACAATTATTCAGAAAAACACCTTCCATGATGAAAAACGATTTTATGGACCCCGCATTTGCTGCACAAAAAATTCTGGAACACATCAACAATCCAAACGATAGCTGGCATGTCATACTTTACCGGGATGGAAGAATTGAGAGAATGGGGTAAGGTTGGCTAAAGATTCCAGACAAAGCTCACCCCCCATCGCAACCTTTATAAATCCCTCCCTTCTCCTAAACAGGATTAGCATAAGAATCGTAATAGTTATATCTGTAGTTTATAGGTGAAGTTATATGGTTCAACGAGTAGGCGGATTTAGGAGAGATACTAGAAGGAAGTTCAAAAAGGGCATTCGACAAAAAGGCAAGATCAGCCTTACCAGGTATCTCCAACAGTTTAATAGGGGCGATCATGTTCAACTCCAGGCAGAGCCTGCCGTGCAAAAAGGAATGTACTTTCCTCCATTCCATGGAAAGGCAGGTATTATTGGAGAAAAGCAAGGGCGATGCTACAAAGTCCAAATCAAGGATGGGGGGGTTAAAAAAATCTTAATCGTGCACCCCGTACACCTTAAGCGATTATAAGAGCAAGAGCGTAAGAGCGATTCACAAGGAGTTTATGCCATGAACACGATCAGAGTGCTTTCCGAAGCCCCAGTAACTATGGTGGAATTAAGTGAAGAGCTTCAAAAAATAAAGAAGCGCGATGGCGAGCTTAATTTCAGGGCAAACAAGACAGAAGAATACCTTACCCAGTTTGTCCAGCTTAAGCCAAGCGAGGCAAAAGAGCTTTTCAAAAAGATCCAAGAATTAAACATTCCCCGGTTAAAGGACGACCATATCACAAAAATGATGGACATCCTTCCAAAGACAGTAGAAGAGGTGAAGTCAATCATCAGCTCTTATCCCATAACGGTAAGTGCTGAGAACTGTAAAAAAATTGCGGATATTGTGAAAGAAAATGTGCGATAACACCTCAAGCCAGTACGACCATGACAGAACGACAACAACCGAAAGAAGAAAGTGCTATAGTGCTGGACTTTTTACAGCACGGCTACCCCTTCGACAAGAGGCCAAGCCATCGCAAAACTCCAATAGTGCAAGCTGTTGGTAAAAAATATTTCACCCTTCTAGAACTTGTTCCAAAGCCAGGCATTTTTTTACAGCCGTACGAAGAGGTCTATATTGGGCCTGACAAGAGGGACAAGATTCACCATATCACCGGGCGGCTTCCCATGGATAAGCTGACGGGAACAGCCCATGAAGAGCTTCGCCATATCATTGAAGATCTTGTTGTAAAAGACGAAGCAAGATTTGTAGAATCCTTCAACAAAGCAGCGCCGCTCACGACACGAATGCACCAGCTTGAGCTTCTTCCAGGGCTGGGAAAGAAGCATATGTGGGAAATCGTGGAGACAAGGAAGGAGAAGCCATTCGAGAGCTTTGATGACATGAGAAAGCGCGTAAAGCTCATGCCAGACCCAAAACAGGCAATAGTAAAAAGGATTCTGCAAGAATTAGAAGGGGAGGAAAAGCACCCCTTGTTTGTTGATAGGTAAAGATAGGAAAATGAAGAAAGATATACCAAAATTTTAGAGCACGCTAATATTCTTTGCCCTGCCCCCAGTCCTCATTCTTCCGTCAGGAACATGGTCAAAGACAACATTTGCCCCAGGTGCAATGCCAGTGAAGGGTGGAAAAGAGACATCAATCATTCTCCCATCGTCTGACTTGATGGAAACAGAGGTAAAGCTTCCCCCCCTAGGGCGTTGGACTCGAGTTACTTGGCCCTGAATGCGCTCTGCCTTGATTCCAGCAGTAGACCACTTGCTCTCTGTCCTTGACATTCCTTTGATGCGATAGTGCCCTCCAAATGCCACATAATCACCAAAGAGATAAAACAGGGTGGCAATAATAAAGTTTTCGGTTTTGGAAGAGGGGATGAAGGGTATTAATAGAGAATTATTTGGTTTTAGAATAATTGATAACAATCCCGCCACGCCCTTCGGGCGGGCTCATCTTTAGCCTAAAACCAAAATAATAACTAAGAACAGGTACTCCTTTATTTCTACATTTCCTTCTTACTTTCTGCCTTCTTTTCCTTCTCTTTTTCCTGCCCATTTCCGTTAAGCCGTTCCATCGTCTTGCATTTTGGGTATTTATTGCAGCCGAGGAACATGCCGTAGATGCTCTTTCTCACGACCATGGTCCCCTCTTTGCAGGTTGGGCATGGCTTTTCATATTTCTTGAGGTTTCCAAGGTCTTTCTCTTCCTGTTTTTTCTTCTTGCAATCCCGGTTGATGCAGAGGCTTGTTGGCGCTTTCCCTTTTTGCTGAATACTAATGAGGGGAAAGCCGCATTCCTCGCACTCTTGCCGAAGCGACTTGACTAACCCGCCAGCTGGAAGAGAAAAGGTAGTTTTGCAGTCAGGATATTTATTGCAGGCAATGAACCTACCGAACTTTCCGCGCCGCACCTGCAAGTCCCCTTTTCCGCACTTCTTGCACTGCCCGATATAGCTGAGTTCGTCCCTTGTTTCCTGGTTTGCTTGGGCAAGGTCTTTGCCTATATCTTTTTCTTTTTTCTTAAAGTCATGAAGGATATCAATGAGCTTCTCTTTTGCTTTTTCAGTAATTTGGTCTCCGGTCTTTTTCTTTTCTCGAATCTCTTCCATTTCCTCTTCAAAATATTGGGTAAGCTCCTCGTCAAGAATTTTTGGAGAGTACTTTTCTAAGACAGCGCACGTCCTGATTCCAAGGTCAGTTGCTTGAATGGATTTTTCATGAACATACCCCCGAAGATAAAGCGCTTCCACAATTGCGGCCCGTGTTGCCTTTGTACCGAGATTTCGCTTCTCCAGCTCTTTAATGATTGATGCAGGGGTGTATCTCCTTGGCGGTTGGGTTTCTTTTGCCAAAAGGTCAATAGTTTTGACAGTAACCTCATCTCCTTTTTCTGTTGCAGGGAATTCCTGCTCTTCAAATTTGACGTGCCTTCCATAATATACATGCCATCCTGGCTCGATGGTGTGCGTTCCTGCTGCCATGAATATCTCACCAGGCTCACTTTTAACAAGAATAGTGATAGTAATTGTTTCACGGACTGCTGGCTCTGCAAAGGTCGCAAGGAATCTCCTCACGATAAGATCGTATACTCTTGCTTGCCTCCCATCAATCTTTGCGGATTGTCCTGTTGGAAAGATGGCTGGATGAGCGGGGTCAATCTTGCTTCCTTCGTTAGGAACAAGCTCTTTTTTTCGGAGAAGTTGCTCGCAAAGGTCATGATACTCTTTTTGTTTTGAAATATCCTTCATAATTTTAGGAAGCCCAAGCTCTTTTGGAAGCTTTTGGGAAGAGGTTCTCGGATAAGAGATAAGCCCTTTAAGGTATAATTCTTGCGCTATTGCTAAGCTGTCTTTGGGCTGGATGCCGAGGCTTCGATACGCCTCAGTCTGAAGCGTTGTTAAGTCGAATGGTGTTGGTGCCGGCTGCTTGAACCTTTTTTTCTCAACAGCATCAACAACTGCTTTCTTTCCTTGAACCCTTTTGTGGACCGCCTCTGCCTTTTTTTTGTCCCAGAACTTGTCTTCCTTATGCTTTGCAATAATGTCCTTCTTTTTTAAGATTCCATGAAGCTCAATTTCCCAGTACGGCGTTGGCTTGAATGCTTGAATTTCCCGTTCCTTATCAACAATAATTTTTAATGCCGGGCCTTGGACGCGCCCTGCGCTGAGCACCTTGAACGTCCCTGTTGTTTTGATGGCATTGCTGAGCGCTCTTGACAAATTGATTCCCCAATAAAAGTCAAGAACGTGCCGTGTTGTTCCAGCATTTGCCTGGCCCCAGTCAAGATGAGGGGAGGCATGCTCGTACGCTTTTCGAAGCTCTTCCCTGGTTAAGGTAGAGAACTTCATTCTTCGTGCGTCTTTTCGCTTGCAGATGTACTTCACAATGTTTAACCCGATAACCTCTCCTTCAATGTCGTAGTCTGTAGCGACGGTAAAGTCTTTTGCTTCCTTCGCAAGCTTTTTCATAACAGTAATATACTTCTGAGAAAACTCTGCCCCTTTCTGGACATCTGATGTGGGCTTCCAATCGACATCAAAAACAGGATACGTCCATCCCTTCTTTTCTTTTTCTGCAACAGTATACAAGTGGCCAACAGCGCATGCGACAACGAGATCCTTATCACCATGGGTTACTTTGTAGTATGGTACGCCGTTGCTGCTCTCTTTAATCGGCTTTCCGTCAGCGAGCGCTTCAGCAATCTTTTTTGCCGCAGAAGGCTTCTCGGTAATGATCAGTTCGTAGGTCATGATAAGCTTTTTTACTCTTTTATAGCCTTATTTTCCTTGCTTACCACTCCTCTTTGTGGTTGGTATAAAAAGCTTATGTATGAAAAACGGCTTTAAATGAAATTGATATTGTCACTTTTTCGGACTCCGAACGTAGTGAGGAGTCCTCCTACACAGCAAGATAGTTCCACAAACAAAAGAATTTTCTTAAAAAGCAGTGAATTTTTTACCCAATACAGCAGTATAGTTGGACGAAAGAGGGTAAAAAATTCACTGTTGCGGTTGGTATGAAAAGCTTACGTACAAAAATCACACAAAACTCGCATCGTGTCTGTTTCAGCATCCAGCACCGTGGTAACACTAAAGGCGAGTTTTGTGCGGCCCCTCCCTGTTGTACCTTCACAGCCCAATAGCTTGGGGCAAGGGACTAGCACAACATTTCGAGATGTCATAACTATTTTGGTGGCTCCGAGCTTAGCGAGGAGCCTCCTCCCACACGTCAGGGTAGTTGTGCCTACGGAAGACTTTTCATCAAAAGCAGTGCAGTTTCCTTCCGATACATCTGTATAGTTGTGCGATGAGGAAGGAAACTGCACTGGGGCGAACATTTATAAATAAAAGGAAAAAGCTACTACAGGGTAGAAAGGGGCAATATTATGGAAGATATTATTAAAAATCATATTGAAGGGAGTGCAACGATTAAGCTGCGAGTAGTAGAAACACTGCTTTATGATATCGAGCAGGCAGCACAGCTCTGCATTGGTACCTATAAGAATGGGAAAAAAATGCTGATTGCCGGGAATGGCGGCAGCGCAGCTGATGCGCAGCATGTTGCCGGTGAATTAATGAACTATTTTCGATTTGACCGGCAGCCACTGCCAGCAGTCTCGCTCTCTACCGATACATCGGTCATGACAGCTATTTCCAATGATAGCCATTACCGCAATGTGTTTTCAAAACAGCTCCGCGCGCTAGGGGAAAAAGGAGATGTTTTTGTCGCGCTCAGCACAAGTGGAAACTCAGAAAATGTCCTTGAAGCGATTGCCGCAGCAAAAGAAAAAGGAATAACTGTTATTGGGTTTACTGGAGAAACAGGAGGAGAGATGGCAGACAAGTGTGATCATATTATCAAAATTCCTTCTTGTGATGTCGCAAAAATTCAAGAATCCCACATGTGCATTCTCCATGTCATCTGCGAGCTTATCGAGCAGGCAATGTTTCCAAGAGAAGCAATAGAAGCAACCCATGCAAGAGAACAACGAGAACAGCAGCGAATGAAGGACGGGAAGTCTCCTCGTTCTGTTTAGCCTTATGAAAATTCTCATGCTTTGTTATGAATACCCGCCAATTGGCGGTGGCGCTGCAATCTATGTCAAGCTTATTTCAAAAGAATTGGTTAAGCAAGGGCATAGTGTTGACGTTGTAACTATGCAGTATCATGACAGGAAAAAGCAGGACCATGAGCAGCTTCCAAGCCAAGAAGCAGACAGTGGCGTTGCTATTTATCGCGTTCCATGCCTTCGAAAAAAAGTGGAGGTGTGCACCACCATTGAAATGATGACGTACTGCTGGAGCGCGTATTGGTTCTGCAGCAAACTCATTAAAAAAGCGAAAGAGGCAGGACAGCCTTACGATATCAATCACACACATTTTATTATTCCAACTGGATTGGTATCCTATTTCTTGAAAAGAAAGCACGGCCTTCCATATGTGGTGACAATGCATGGCTCTGATGTTCCAGGCTACAATCCCGACCGATTTCAGCTGCAGCACAAGCTTTTAAGGCCATTCTGGAAAGTGCTTGCAAAAGATCCCCCGTTTGTTACCTGCCATACCAGGGCGCTTGGGCAGCTGATTCTTAAAAGCCAGCCAAAAGCCGATGTGGTGATTATTCCCAATGCAGTTGACCCTGCTTATTTCAAGACAGTGGAAAAGAAAAAGAAGATACTACTTTCCTCACGGCTTCTTCCACGAAAGGGAATTCAACATTTTCTGGAGGCTATTGCTGACATGGACTTGAAAGGGTTTGAAGTGAATATTACTGGAGATGGCCCCTATCGGCAAGAGCTTGAGCAACAATTATCAAGGCTCAAACAGGAAGGAAAAATAAAGGGAAAAGTAACCCTTCGTGGCTGGGTGCCAAAGGCTTTTCTCAACCAACTTTATGAGGAATCCCTGATATTCGTATTTCCTTCTGTTATGGATAATTTTAGCATGGCTCTTTTGGATGCAATGAACGCAAGAATGGCGATTATTGCAGCAAACTGTGCAGGAAATCCAGAGGCTACGGGAGATACTGCTATTCTTGTGCCAGGGGGGGATATAGGCGCATTAAGAACAGCACTTCAGAAACTCATAAAGGATAAGCAGCTATGCCAGGAGTATGGGGAGAAGGCAAAACAGCGAGCACTAGAAAACTTTACATGGAAGAAAACACTTAGGCAATATGAGGAAATATTTAAGAAAGCAGGAAATATCAATGCCGCTGAGTAATACCCCGAAACACACCAAAAGAGCAGCATATGAAAAAACAGACAAGCCAAAAAAAAGAGCAGAAAAGGGAGGGCAGTGAAGAGCAAGGCTATTATGATACTCTTTGGAAAAATAGTTGGGAGCTAACCAGCTCGATTGGGCCAAGCTGCAGGACACGATTCAGAATCCTCCTCCGTCTTCTAAAAAAATATGATGTTCAGAGCAAAAAAAGCAGCCAAGAAAAAATTATTGATACAGGATGTGGAGATGGCACGCTTCTCGAAATGCTCCACCACCATAACTACCAAAACTTATATGGTTTTGACTTTTCTGAAGAAGGAGTTAAAAAAGCAGCACAGCGAGGGATTGTCACACGAGCATTTTGGGGAGACCTCACCAAAAAACAAACACTCCCAAAAGAACAATTTGATGCTGTCATCAGCTCTGAGGTCCTCGAGCATATTGAAGATTATCAAACCGCTGTAATAAACCTTTGCAGATTTGTAAAGCCAGGTGGAAAACTCTTCATCACTGTCCCCCACTCCATGAAGTACTGGACGGTGCATGATGAATTTGCCCATCATTGCAGAAGATATGAAAGGGGAGAATTAGAAGAGCTTCTGAAAAACAATGGGCTTCACGTACTTGAGAGCTACACGTGGGGCGCCTTCTTGTACCATATCTATTATTTCTTTCTAAAACAGGGGAACCCAGAAAAGATCATGGCAAAAGCCGGGCTAGTCAAGAAATTTGCCGCAAATATTATTTATCATACCCTCAAAATAGATGATCTATTTTGCGGGGTAAAAGAAAAGAAAGGAAGAAGGCTTATCATTGTTGCAGAGCGGCCAGGAGAGGACAACACTAACCTTAGGAGTACTCTATGAGTCCAGTAAAAGAACAAAGCATGGCAAAGGAGAAACAAGAAAATCAACCAGTGGGACCAGAAACAGCAGCGCCGCCAATTCAAATGAGCAAAAAAGCAATATGGAAAAAAGCGCTAGTTACATGCAGTATTTCTATTATTTGTTTTTTTATTTTATTTATGTTTATTGACGTTAAGGAAGTTATTTCTTCATTGCGAAAGATAAGCATTTCAATAATTGCCTTCTCCTTTTTGTTGTACCTGGTAAGTTATTGGTTTCGCGCATGGAAGTTTAAAGTCTTATTCGACAATCACGTCCCAATGAATAATCTTATTGCCCTTGTCTGCGCCCACACCATGGCATCAAGCATATTGCCTGCAAGGACTGGAGAGCTTACTTATTTTTATTTTCGAAAAAAAGTAAGCAAGGACCATACCTTTGCAAATAGTCTAGCGTCGCTGGCTGTTGTCAGAATATTCGATCTTGCAGCTCTGCTGTTCATTTTTTTGGTATCAATCGCCCTGATAACCATTTTCCCAACACGACTTGTTCTTCCAGAACCAATCATTGCCGTTCTATTAGCTAGCGGGATTGGAATTGCAGTTATCATTTTCCTCTTGGGCATGTGTGTTATGAGAGGAAAAGTGATGGCTTCTGCACTGCAAAAACTTATGGGCTTTCTTCACCTCAACAAGTCGAGAATATTTAAGTGGATTGAACAAAAGGGAGTGGAAATAATCACAACATTAGACAGCATAACAAAAAAACAGGTGTTCGTTTTATTTTTCGCATCCTTAATGGTCTGGGTTGGCAATTTTATTGTTGGCTATCTCATTGTTAAAGACATAGGGCTTTTACTGCCTTTTTCTTTTATCATGATCGGGTTTGTTGCAACAACATTAGCAAATGCGCTGCCAATCCATGGGTTTGCCAGCCTTGGAAGCCTTGAAGGGATATGGACGATAATCTTTGTTGCCCTTGGTGCACCAGAAAAAATAGCGATCAGCACTGGACTTGGGTTTCATCTTGTCGTTATCGCGTTTCTTATTATTCTGGGGATTAGTGGAGTGATATATCTTCATTGGAAGAAGGATAAAGAGTAAGGACAGTAGTGTATCACCTAAAAAATCATTTAAAAAACATCATCTTTTTAAAGTTGATTTACTCTTATTTTTGGCATGCCGCGTGTCCAGCTCAATGAAGAAGAGATTCGGGATTACCGAAAAGCAGCCAGACGGGGGTATGTTCATACGAGAGACATGAACCCCTGGGAATATCGTGAGTGGAAGCGGGAGATGAAGCGCCAGAAGAAGCTAGAGAAAAAACAGAAGGTCCAGGAAATGAGGGCAAGAATTGCCAAGGCAGAACTCGAAAAAGAACATCCACACCATTCCCACTTTGGGTTTTGGCTTCTTGTCATTATCCTTGTTGTTGCGTACCTCTACTTTGTGTATTACCGGTAAGGAACCTATTAAAAAGAAAACAGAAAAGAAAGAAAACAGCACAAGACGTGTGTCCTCAAATAGGCATATTCTATAAGAAGTATTGTACAGGAAGAATACATTTATGTATGATAGTCCAAACCAACCTCACTGTATGATCAAAGGCCAAATTATTGGGGGGGAAATCGGAAAAGTTATTATCCGACAAAAGACTAAGAGCCCTATCGAGCTTGGAGAGCTTCTCGTTGCAAACGTTCCAGACGGAAAAGTTCTTCTTCAAGTCTACGATCTTCAGTATGCCAGCCAGATATCACAGCAGCATCTTGAGCTGATAGCAGGGCTAAAGCTTGAAGAAAATACAGATATGGAATTTCTCGACCCTCACCTTCGTCAGTACACTCTTGCGTTCGCAAAAAGTATTGTTACCATGAATAATACCGCGGCAAAGGCATGCAAAGTCCTCCCCTCTTTTTTTTCAGAGGTTGAGCAGGTGAGCAAAGAGCACCTTCAATTTCTCACTATCCCAAAAAACCCGTTATTTATCGGAAAGCTTCGTTCAGGCTCCTCAGTTATTGACCTTGATTTATTTTTGGATGGAAGAGAAGTGCTAGCCCACCATATTCTTATTGCTGCAACAACCGGGCGCGGAAAGTCCAATCTCACCAAGTGCATGTTATGGGATAACACTGATAAAGACTATTCCGGCATGCTTGTTCTTGACCCCCACGATGAGTATTATGGAAGAACAGGCCTGGGGCTAAAAGACCATCACTGCCATCAGCGTGTTGTCTACTACACCCCAAATAGTCCACCACCAGGCTGCAAAACACTAACCATCAACCTCGGGCTTGTTGCCCCGCAGCACTTTCATGGGGTCACCTTTCTCAGCCAGCCACAACAGGATGCCATGAACTTTTACTACAAAAAATATGGTAAGCAATGGATCGAGGCAGTTATTCTCGAAAAGCCAATTGAAGGAAAGTTTATGGAAGAAACGCTTGGCGTGATAAAGAGGAAGATGCTCCGCTTGCTTGACCTTGACTGGACAAATAACAAGTTAACCTGTAATGGCATTTTTAGCCTTCAGGCCGGAATAACCACAGTTCATGACATTGTTCAGGAGCTTGAGCAGGCAAAAACAGTGATTATTGACACCTCTCACTTTAGTGGCTCAGTTGAAATTCTCATCGGCTCTCTAATCAGCACAGAACTATTCAATAAATATAAGCGTTACAAGATGTGCGGAGAGCTTTTATCAAAGCCTGTTGTTTCTGTTGTTCTCGAAGAAGCTCCCCGTGTCCTTGGGAAAGAGGTGCTGGAACAAGGGGGAAACATTTTTTCAACCATAGCTCGTGAGGGAAGAAAATTTAACGTTGGCCTTACCGCCATCACCCAGCTCCCCTCCCTTATCCCAAGACAAATCCTCGCGAACATGAATACAAAGATCATTCTTGGCACGGAGATGGCACCAGAACGGCAAGCAATTATCGAATCTGCGTCTCAAGACTTAAGTGCAGACTCGAGAAGCATAGCCTCTCTTGACAAGGGCGAAGCAATTGTTTCGTCAAACTTTGCCCCATTTGCAATTCCAGTTAAGATTCCTTTGTTTGAAGCAGAAGTAAAGAAGCAACAACAGGAACAACAGCAGATCACTTCTCGCCCTGCATTCATGGGGGTTAAATTAGCGTAGGAAAAGTGATTAGCGTAGTAAAAGTTGGTATGCACGCTTTACAGTACTATTTATCAAAATTCACCTAGCTTTCTTTGATTTTTCCCAAATACCATCTTCTGAAACGGTGCCCATTGCTTGCGGAAAATGTCAGGATAATCCTCAAAGTGTTTTTCTAAAAAGGCAACGGTCTTTGGGTCAGTAAGGTAGCCGGACCCAATATCTTCTCCAATGCACTGCTGGATCTTCTTTATTTCCTCGTCACGAACAACTTTGGCTAAAATAGACGCGGCGGCAACAACAATATGGTTAACGTCAGCCTTGTGCTCTGCAACGAGCTCCACATTCTTCTTGAGCAGCGGCTTAAGGAAGCGGCTGTACTGCTTCGTATTCGGGCTTGGGCAGTCAACAATAAGCTGGTCAATATGGTCAAGAGTAATATTGTTCAGAAGGTCAGCAGAGGTGTGCGCTTCCAGCTTGTTCAAGTTAAGGCTGTCAGACGTGAGCGCGTCATCAATTTGCTGGGGTGATAAGACTATAATCTTAAACGATAGCGCATGCCCGGTGATAGGATCGAACAGTGCTTCACGCTGGCGCGCTTGAAGAAGCTTCGAGTCTTTCACGCCAAGCTTTTTCAACTGGGCTTCACTATCAGTATTGATGACTACAGCAGCCATGACCATCGGCCCAATCACTGGGCCGCGGCCTGCCTCATCAATTCCACAAATGATCATGAGAGATAGAACAAGAACCGGTTTTTTAAATGTTATGACAGAAAAGGTTATGGCAGATGATGTTTCTTCGGCTTCTTCGTAATATGGGGTGTTCGCGGGATAAAAATAGCAGCTATTCCAGCAACAATGGCAATTATATAATACTCAAACCCGATGGCCATGCCAATAGCTCCGGCAAACCAAAGGCTTGCTGCCGTCGTTAAATTTCGAACATTTGCGCCATCCTTAATGATAAGGCCTGCACCAAGAAAGCCAATTCCGGTGACAATCTGAGCAGCGATGCGAGAGGTTGACGATGGATCGACGCTTTTGGAGAGGTACGTAAAAAGCATAGCGCCAGCAATAACAAGCGTATGGGTACTAATGCCTGCATCTTTCCCACGAGATTCCCGCTCGGCGCCAATAAAGAGGCCAATAACGACGCTGAGCAATAAGTTTATGATAAAGGTAACATCATGCTGCTGAAGAAGTGCATCAATCATGTCAAAGAAATAGAATTGGCTGAATTTAAAAAGTTGGCGGTTCTTGGGGCTCTCGAGTCTGCCTCGCTAACAAAGTCATTGAGCAGGGCAGTTACGTCCTCTTCTGACTTCGCCATAGACAGTTTGCCGCGAAATGCGCTGCTATATGGGTAGCTTTTGGTAAAGAATTGGGCAAATTGCTTCATAGTAGCTACGGTGTCCTGCTGATGCTTCTTGAGCAGTTGATAATAATCCCCTAAAAAGAGAGCCTGCTCCGCAAGGCTGGGTGATGGAAGCAGCTCTCCAGTTGAGAGATAGTGCGAAATCTGCCGAAAGAGATAGGGATTCCCCATAGCAGCCCTGCCAATCATCACCATGTCACACCCAGTCTGCTGCATCATACGCTCGGCGTCTTGCGGTGTGCGAACATCCCCATTACCGATGACAGGGATCGAAACAGCATCTTTTACCTGCTTGATCACGCCCCAATCAGCACTGCCAGAATATCCCTGTTCCCTTGTCCTCCCGTGAACAGCAATAGCACAGCATCCTGCATGCTCAGCAATCTTTGCCACCTGGACTGCAACAATATTTTTCTCGTTGAGCCCTGTTCGGATTTTGCAGCTTATCGGAAAATCTAAGGTATTCAACGCCTCAAGGATGTCTTTAATTCTTGGAAGGTCAGCAAGCAAGGCAGAACCGCCACCACATTTCATAACTTTATGAGCAGGACAGCCCATGTTCACATCAACAATATTGCAGTGTGGCATGACAATCTTCGCTGATTCCAGCATGATATCAGGATTATTGTCAAACAATTGGATGCCTACCGGCTGCTCTTCCTCAACAACATCAATAACTGTGGAAAGATGATCCTGTTGGCTTGCGACAGCCCGTGCGCTGGTAAACTCAGAAAAGCAGATGCCTGCCCCCATGTTCTTACAAAGCAGGCGAAAAGCAACATTGGTTACACCAGCCATCGGAGAAAGAACAATAGGGGAGGATATGGTAGGATATGATTTCATCAGGAAAAAGAGAAACGCCCTGTATTTAATACTTTCCAACCACAAAACATAAAAAGACAGGAAATGTAAAAAAGGGAATGGAACCAATTCAATATGTTGGGCTAGACGAGGTTGACCAGGCCGGGCGGCAAGTCCTTGATCGGCTTTCTGCAGAGTACCATGAAAAAATTCAGCGCTCCTTGAATAATCCAACCTCGCTTCAGATTCACATCAAGGTGTACAGCAAGGAAGGGAAGAAAAAATATTCTATTCATGTTAAGGCTGTTGCCGCAACACGCTTATTCCAATCAACAAAAGCACATGATTGGGATCTAGCCAGAACACTTCATAAAGCGTTCCAGGACATCGAGCACCAGATCAAGCACAAGCTTCATACGGATGAGCAGCGGCCAAAAGTGACGCGGCGAGAATTAGTGGAGAAAGGGCTGAAGTAGGACTTCTTGAGTTATGGCAAATCTCATTGATTTATGAACAGATTTAATGATATTCTGCTATTATGCCGTGATTATAGGTCTAAAGCTGATAATTGATAGTCCCACATCTCATCACTGGCATCTCTGGCCTGAGAACCAAGCCTTGCTGAATGAATCCTGATGTTGCGGGCAACTCGTCAAGTGCATTTTGCCGCTGCCGATCATACAGGTCATGAAGCCTTTGAGACAAGGTTGCCTGGTCAAGATCCTCCTTCAAAGCCGCATCTAAAGCACCAACACCAATAAAGAAATCAACCTGTTTATTATGAAGGGAAGCTGATTCATCCACTATCGTAAGCAGGTCTTCTCCCATAATCCGCCGAACAGTTGCCACCTCAACCTCACCACGTTCCATGGATGGTTTTATAAAATCTCTAAAAACCGGGCTTTCATCTTCATCCCGCTCTATGTAGTAAAGGTTTTCTGTCATGTGAGCATAACGATCCATGAGCCATTCCGTAAATGTATCAGGATCTCCATATCGCTCATCAGGCAGAAGGTTATGGCGCTTAAAGTATGCAAGATTATCACCACACCACTTTATCATATCAAGAGTATGGCCAATTTCATGGGCAAGAACATGATCTGCTCCCCATTCTGGAAAAGCAGGGTGAACCCCGTGGTAAGGAGGGGGAAGCTCTGATGGCCAGAACTCATCTCTGAACATGCCATCCTGTAGAAAAACATGATTTCCATCAGTTCTTCCATAAAATCCAGAACCCCAACCACACTCATTATTCATGCGGATAAACTGTATTGCCTTAATCTGCTGAATTTGAGCAGTATCAGAAATTTGGAGGAGGAATTCCAACTGTGCCTCAATGGCTTCGTGATAATGTGCTGGAGCATGAATAACAGTATTATCCATACACCCAACTTCTAACTGTTCAGTTCCAGGGGCAGGACAATCATCTGCAGTGGGATCATACTGTAAAATGTACTTCACCCCAGGCCGGGCATCTTCTGGTGGGCAGAGGTTTTGATCGTAGTTTGGTTCAACAGTATCACAGCATGCCCCAACTGTTTTTGCAACTCCAGCTAATGCTGTTAATCTCAAAAAGTCACGTCGAGAGATAGTCATAGAATGAGAAAATAAGAGATATTTAAATAGCTTACGAACAAGATATGCCGACGCTTGGATGTGTACCAAAACTCGCATAGCTTCCAAAACTCGCATCACTTCTATTTTAGCATCCTGTACTGCGTGTAAACATCGATGGCGAGTTTTGCGTGGCCCCTCCTTACTGTACATCCGCAGCCCAATAGCTTGACGCGAGGGCTGGCATAAATCTCGTGTTCGCCATTACGTTTTATTTTGGGGCTCCGAGCTTTAGCGAGGAGCCTCCCCCTACACGTCAAGATAGTTCCACAAGCGGAAGACTTTTCTTAAGACGCAGTGCATTTTTTACCCGTTTCATCAATATAGTTGAGCGAAGAAGGGTAAAAAATGCACTGAAAGAAACGCCGACGCTCGGATTTGAACCGAGATATCC
>JACOVM010000109.1 GCA_016177345.1 Candidatus Woesearchaeota archaeon
AATTTATATAGTTTTTCTTTACTCCTCATTTCATGCAGCAAGAAGATCTTTTAATCATCCAAAGAACCATTGCTGCTATTGAAGTAACAAGCAGGTGCAATGCGTATTGTGATTTCTGCGTGTCGTGGCATGACCATGTTGAAAAGAGCCTTGATGAGGTGCAGGAGATTATTGACCGGCTCCCTACAACAATCACTACGGTTGTTTTTATCGGGGGGGAAGTGCTGATATGGAAAGACCTTTTTTCTGCGCTTTCTTACGCGAAAACAAAAGGGTATCGAACAAAGATTCACACCAATGGCCTGCTTCTCCCAACTATTCCAGATGAGAAGCTGGCATTGATTGATGTGGTGAACCTTCCGCTTGATGCGGTTAGCGAAGAGTACCACCTGAGAAAAAAACAGCCGCTGGAGCTTCTTCGCAAAAATCTTGACAGAATGGCGCAGCTCGACAAAGGGGTATCTATAACAACAGTTGTGACACGGCAAAACGTGCATCTCCTTTTTGATGTACAGGAATTTCTTTCTCATTATCCAATCCAGAGCTGGAAAGTATTCAAATTCACGCCGCATGGTCTCGGAAAAGAGAATGAGCACCATCTTTCTGTAAGCGATGAAGAGTTTGAGCGTGCAACAGAGGGTTTACGCCTGCCGACGGGAAAAGTATATAAGATTAAGAACTTTTTTGGGATGAAGGAGTCTCTCTTCTTTTAATAGATTATTTATCTAACTTATTTGTCTATCTTCTTTTTTACTTTTGTTATTTAATAGAATCCACCTCCTCCAAAAACCTCTTTGCTGTTTTCACAACATTCTCTGGCTGGACTTTCCAGGTGTCACAGAGTTTTGCAAGAATATCCTTCTCGTGGCCAATAAATTCCTCAGTTGATGTTAGCCGCCTATCGCCGATTTTCTTTTTCTTTTTGACCACTATTTTCCATTTCTCGAACAATTCGGAAGCCCGCGCGGGAAGCTGCGGTATCGTGCATCCGAGAAGCTTTGCCGTTTCGCTGAGAACATGATGCTCAATATTCTCTTCCTTGCTTGCTGCTGCTCCAGCAACAAAGGTGATTCGAACAACGCCATCCTGGACCTTTGCCGCCTTAAGAACCTTTATCTTTTCTGCTTCGCTCGTATTATGGAGGTGGGTTCCACCGCAGCATTCCACGTCAATGCCGGGAATTTCCACAATGCGAAGCTCTTTGCCAGGAACAGCACCCCCTTGGTAGATCGCCATGCCATATTTTTTCTCTGCAGCATCTCTTGGCATGAAGGAAAGGCGCATTGGAATAGCTTGATGGATGATCTTGTTGGCTTCTTGCTCAATCTTGAGCAGATCCTCTTCACTGATAGATTGATAATGGGTTACGTCGATGTGGGCTTTCTCCACTGTTTTTTTCGCGCTTGCCTGGTTGATATGGGGGCCGAGCACTCGTCGTACGGCAGCATTAATAATATGAGTTGCGGTGTGGTGCTGCGCGAGCTGCTTTCGCCTGGTAAAGTCGACAATGCCATGGACGTTTTCACCAAGTTTAAATACGGCTTCATCAGCCATGACATGGACAATATAGTTTCCTTGCTTGAACACATCGGTAACACTCTCTCCATTAATTGTTCCGACGTCATGCAGCTGTCCTCCTGAGGTTGGGTAGAACAAGGTCTGGTTGAGAAGCACAAATTTTCCAATGACCTTCACAACGCTTGCCTTAAAATCGTGTTCCTTCCAGCTCTTGTAGTAGAGCGCTTTCGTTTCAGGAACGCTATAAAGATCAAGTTTTTCTTCACGCTCGGTTGCATGTTCTTGGTATTGTGTTGTTGCTTCGTGCTGTTCCGCGACCCGGGCATAGAAATCGTCAGGGATCTGCACTTTTCTTCCAAGCTTTTCTGCTTCCTGCTTGACAAGCTCTGGTGGGATTCCTTGAGAATCATACAACGTGAGCAGTGTTTTCATGTCAATGTCTTTCTTAACGATAGAGGAGAGGATTGACCTCGTTTTTTGTTTTGTTGTTTCGTACTTGTTCTGCTCGACCTCTAAAATGGTATGGACATTTGGAAGAAGCTCGAACAGCTCAGGATACAATGGCTTTAAGTACGCTGCATGCCATTCCATAACTGCTTTCATGTCAATACTCCATTGGTGCTTGTCGATGAAGCTTAATGCCCTGCGGAGGATTACTCTCAGGTTGTAGCCGCCCCCGACATTGGATGGAAGGGCGCCGTCAGCGAGCGCGACAAGAAGGCTTCTGCTGTGCTCTGCAATTGAAAATAAGGCGGACAAGGGTAAAATTTCTTGTTTGAGCTCTGGTGCTGAAAGGCCAACCTTGGCTGCCACCTGCTGCCATGCCTTGTCAACGCTTTCTACTTCATCAATGTTGAGGTAGGAAGCGTATGGCAAGAATTTTTTCATGAGCGCAGTGTTTACTTTAATGCCTGTTGCGCTGAATAGCTTTTTGCACACGGTAGGAAAGGTTGTCTCGTAGCTTGTTGCTGCTCCTTTCGTGAACCAGGCATTTCTTTCATGCCCCATGCCCATGTCAAGAACACGAATCGGCAATTCTTTTCTTCCAGATGGCGTTTGCTCGTATAGCATATAGACTTGATTGCCGAGCTCGAGGCCTCTGGAGAAGTATTCCATGCACGGCCCAAAGTTGCCTCCGCCAGCCCAGGCATCTTCGTGATATGTTATCTCTTCGTTAGGAAGGCCGAGGCCATTGCGGAGCCAGGCGTGAATGTCACGAAAATACTTATCCTGGTCCCATTGTTCTGGTGGCATGAATGCGTGCTGCCCGATCATGACGAATCCAGTGTAGTGCGCCCCGGTGATGCCGACATTGTCGATGTCATTAAACCGAAGGCAGAATTGGGGAACAACGAGAGGGTTTGCCGGAGGCTTGACTTCTCCAGACACCACGTACGGCTGGAAGTCATAAATCGATGCCTGGACAAAATCAGTATCTGTTCTCCAGCGTGCTGCAACAGGGTAGCGGTCGATAGGGGTATATCCAAGCTTTCGGAAGAGTTTTGCAAATTCCTGCCAGCATTCCACATACCCCATCTCTTTTTTTGCAGGAGTGCCATCGAGAAAGCGAAACCCGCCACTGCAGGCTGGATCTCCGCATGTTTTTTGGTCTGTTGTTGTCCAGAAGAACTTGCCGCACGAGCACTTTAGCCGGTGGAATCCCTCATCTTTCAAGACACTTGTTGCATAATACTTGTCAGGGTCTTTTGATGCCTGCTGCTTGAATTCCTGCTTGACCACTTTATCGGAGACGACAGCCATCCAGCGACATGCGAATTGTGTATTTATATACTTTGTTTTTCATACAAAGACCTGGCCCATTTTAAAATAACTCCAATGAATAATAATATTTATAAATACAACAATCCCTATTTCATTAGTGACCTCTATGAGGAATCTTCCTCAATCTCTCATGCTTCTTGCCATCCTAGGCATACTTATCAGCTTTGTTGGCTGCTCAGCAAAATTTGAGCCATCGAAACTGCGGTATCACTCCAGTGGAGCAGCCGTTGGCCTGGCCAGCACGAATAGCCAATCTGTTGAATCAATGGTGCTGCGTCCGACAACACTTTACGGCCTCGCCCTTATAATCATTATTGTTCTTATTGGGGTTGGGTTGTGGCTGTGGGAGATTCATGAAGAAAGAGTAGACGCAAGGCCAGAAGAACCGAAAGTTAAAGTTATTCATCGAAAGAAGTGAGCTATGCCATCCAGAGTTGTCCAGTGCATGGTCTGTGGAAAAGGGATTGGAACAACAAGCTGTGGGGTGTGTGGCAGGGTTTGCTGCAGAACCTGTATTGACCAGCGGGGCGTATGCTCTGGATGCCAACAAAGAAGGTAATTTGATAGTAGCCTAAACTAATGCAAAACAACTATTATTCTTCTATTTAATTTTCTAATGTTCTTTCTCGTATTTTTTTAAGCACTTATCAGAACAAAACCATTTCAGCTCGCCGTCAATGTCTTGTTCAACACAAGAGCTCATCTCAATAATGGTGCCGCATTTCATGCACTTTGCTTTTCCGCCGCCAGCCTCGGCACCATCCATGAATCCTTCTTCCCAATCATCAACCTCATCGTCATCGCGAAGAACCTTTCTTCCTGCACTAGAATATACATCGGCCTCTTTTTCCCCTTCTTGCATATCCTGCTCGACTTCTTCCCGAGTTTCTTCTTTTTCAATTCCTTGCTCTTCAGCAGGATACATTCTCACGTTTTTTCGCCCACTCTTTTTTGCCATACTAGGATGGGTGGGGGTTCGTTATATAAAGATTGTTGTTTTCAGAAAATGAAAGAAGAAAACGATGAGATAAGTAGAAAGAAACGATGAGCAGAAAGAAATAATCTGGATTTTGGATGAGCAATATAAATACGTGTACTTTTAATACCTGTACTTTGTCTTATCAAGATGGCTTCTTCTCCTGCATCCAAACTGCTCAACAAACCGGTCTAATGTTCTTTGATACGCGCCATTGCCAAAATCAAGAACGTTTGGGATGAGCGTATCTGCTGGAAGATTTCTGGTGATTCGGGATTTACCATTATCATGTCGGTTATTGAGAACTGCAAGAAGGGCAAGGACTGACTCCGGCTCTTCACGTTGTAGGTTGCCTACAAGCTCTTTTTCAGCTTTCCGTATTTCGTCAAGGGTCTTTCCTAGAACAAGGGTGGTTGGCCGTCCGACATCAAAATAGAGCCTGGCCCATGCAGGATGCAGGACAACGCTGGGGAAGAGGTCACGCTGTTGAACCCCTCCCTGTTTAAGATGGTCATAAAATTGCCAGCTTGTATCTCGCATTTCTGGAGTGAGGCTTGTTGGGAGATGAAGAACCTCAATAGGATAATTTGTTGCGAGAATAACCAACTGTGATTCATACGGCTGCATGGGCAAACACGATGAAGAGGAAATTAGGGTAATTTATAAGGGTTTCGTTGCACAATAAGATGTTGTTTGAGAGCCTAATTAAAATGATAACCATGGCTTCGCTGCGCTCGCCATGAACGGCGTCGAATCGGCGCAACCGCACCGCGATTATAATTCTATTCCTTTTTTCTTGCTCCACACTTATTGAGGAGCAAGAAAAAAGGACTTATTCTTCTCTTCGATAGCGGTTGCGCCACAGCAGTTCGTTCCCGCCCGACCAAAGGTCGTGGCGGGATTGTCGTAATATATTTATAAGAAGATGAACTAATCGCCCACAGAAAAGAAAGGTGGCTCCTTGGTTATGGTTTGTTGGGGGTGGTTAAGAACGTAGGGACAAAACCAAGGAGCCGGTGATAGTGTTAGGATTGTTTGACTGGTGCAGCAACCTCCCGGTTCCACATTAAGCCAACCTTGACGAGCGCTTTTTGAAACCCTTCGGATACCTTGTACTTCTTTCGGTACATGTCATAATCAATCATGCCCATGCCTTTCATGGGGGTGAGGATTCTGTCATAGAACTGCCGCTTATTGTACGATATTTTGATCTTGTTCTTTTTTTTGATAGGCCCGACATCCTCGTCAACCTCGATGAACGTGCCGTCATGGAGCTTGTTCGCAAAGTAGGACATTTCAGTTTTCCCTATTTCCCCCCCATATTGCTTCATAGTCTCAAAAAGCATCCTGCCAACCATGACTTGCTGCTCAGTGGCAAAGATGACCTCAAAGACATCCTCAGGGAGGTTATACTGGTCGAACAGAATAACCATAGTGGAATAAAAGAGAAACTAGTATATAAATATTACTATTTTGGTTGTTAGTATAGGAAAATATATACTAGGTGCCAATCTTGTATTGCGGGCCAACTGTGGATCAACTATTGTCTGGTATATTCTTGTATAATAAGCGATGAATTATAAGCGATATATAGCGATGAGCCCCAAACATTTATAAAAATAAGCCACCCTGCCTTTCTTCATGATTAACAAGCCTGATTTTGCGCAGCTTCAAGAGCAGCTTTCTTCTTGTGATGCAGTGCGAGATAAGTTAATTATCAAATCACGAGAGACTGTTAAGCTGTCTAAAAAGATTATTTACGCTGTTCACCTTGGCCAGATTCATCGCGCAGAAAAGCTTCGCGACCAGATCAAAAAAGAGCTCGAAGCAGTGCAGAAGCTTGCATCGACAACGCCAGCCTTACAATACTCTGGCTCCCTTACTATAGCAGAGCAGGAATTTGTGGAAGCAATATGCTTTCTTGAATTTGTAAAGAATGGAACCATCCCTCCACATACACAATTAAAGGTTGAGGCAGAGAGCTATCTTCTCGGGCTTTGTGACCTTACTGGTGAATTGCTGCGAAATGGCATCAATGCATCGATTAAGGAAAACTATGCTGAAACTGTTCGCATCAAGGATGTTGTTTCAGAATTGTACGGCGAGTTCATGCAGTTCGAATTTCGCAATGGCGACCTTCGGAGAAAATTTGATTCCATCAAATATGCATTGAACAAGCTGGAAGATGTTGTCCTTGAGCTGAAGCTGAAGGGAAAGGTGTAAAGTTGTTATAATTCTAAGAGCATTTTTGTTTATTTTCTATCATTCTTTCTCATACGGTTGGCGGGGAATATATTCTCTGTGATGGAATATCTATTCGCACATGATCCCCTTTTGTTATTCTTCCCTCTCGCTCTACATATGCCAGAATTCCCCGCTTGCCAATGGCAGCAGCTTTGAAGCCTTTCCACACCTCTGGCTTGTAAGCGTAGTGGGGCTGGATCATTTTCCCTGGCTTGCTGCACGGCTCATTTTCTCCAGTTACCACAAGCACTGCAGCAGAAAAATATATTCTTGTTGCGGGAGGAAGAAGCGTCAGGCTTGGCACGCCCTGAAAGCAAAGGTTTGCGCTGAGCCATTCTGGTGCTAGCCTAGTGATATCCAACGCATTAGCTATGTCATGAAGTTCTTCTTCAGATACTGCACTGAGCTGCCGATCGTTAAAAATCTCAATCCCACGCGCATACTTTGCATCTCGTGCCCCAGACATTCTTGTCACGCCAAAATGCCCGTCTCCAATAATCCCGCCAAAAGTAACATCGATATAATCCTGTTCTCTTGATTCTGAAGAGCCTGGGTTGCCAACAAACACGCCAGTAACAACAGCATCAAGTGTTCTTGGAGTGGTGATCATCGTTTCTCTCTCTTTCCCTTTGCGTACCGTTCCAAAAACTCCCCCTTGAATTCAGAAAAGTATCCCCCGTCAATGCCTTTCCTGATTTCTTTCATAAGCTGCTGAATAAAATGGGTGTTGTGAACGCTGAGATAGCGATATGCCGTGTACTTTTCAACTTTTGCAACGTGATGGAGGTATGCCCTGGTGAAGGCCTTGCAGGTTGCGCACTGGCACGACTCATCGATTGGCGATGTGTCTTCCTGGTATTTAGATTTGGTGATGTCGATCTGCCCGTCAAGCGTGAACATGGTACCCCTGCGCGCTGTTTGGGTTGGATATACTGAATCAAAACAGTCTACCCCATAGCTGATGCATTCCAGAATGTCTTCTGGCGAGCCAACCCCCATAAGATAGCGTGGCTTGCCAGCATCAAAATGAGGGAGCTGCGTTACAACAGCAGAGTACATCTCCTCTCGCCTTTCTCCAATGCATAGTCCGCCAAAGGCGTGGCCGTCAAATCCCAAGCTGTTGATGAACTTTGCACTTTTCTCCCGAAGGGCTTGGTGCGTTCCGCCTTGGGCGATGCCGAACAAGAGCTGCTGGTCATTTAACACATTTCCTTCTTTCTTTAGGCGATCGTGCTCGAGCTTGCATCGTTGTGCCCATTTGTGCGTCCGAAGCGTTGCCGTAAAAATATCTTCGTACGGGTCAAGAACAAAGGGCATGTGGTCGAGGCACATCGCCCCATCAACCCCAAGCCGCATGTCGATTCTCATAATATCCTCGGGGCTGACCATTTCTTTTTGCTTGGTGAATGGATTTCGAAATTGCACTCCCTTGTCGCTGATGCCCAAGAATAAGCTTTCACGAATCATTTGAAAGCCCCCTGAGTCGGCAATAATAGTATTGGGAAAGGCCATGAACTGGTGAATGCCGCCAAGCTGGCTGATTCGTTCAGAGCCTGGCATGGCGTGGAGGAGATACGCATTGAGGATGATCGCCTCTGCGCCATTCTCCACCAATTCCTGGGGGCTGATGCATTTCGCTGTTGCTTTCGTTGCTACCGGCATGAAGAATGGAGTTGCAACTGCTCCGTGTGCTGTTCGAAGAATGCCTGTCCTGGCATTCGTGAGCGGGTCTTGTGCTTGGAGGTCAAACATTCATCATCACTGGTGTGCTGATTGAAGGATAAGATTTAAATACCTATGGGAAACATGGCATTATGCTGAACGTTATGCTGAAGCGCACGAATACTTGTGGAGAACTCACTGCGTCATCGATTGGAAAAGACGTCTGCCTTCATGGCTGGATTTCTACTATTCGCGACCATGGCGGGGTACTTTTTGCTGACCTTCGTGACAGGTATGGGCTAACTCAAGTGGTCTTTCATCCTGAAAAGCAGTTCTTTCCTGATGCAGAAAAGCTTCGGCGAGAGGACTGCATCGCTGTTCAAGGAAGGGTTGCGGCAAGGCCGAAAGGCATGGAAAACCTGAAGCTTCCAACAGGAGAGATTGAGATTCTCGTAGAGAAGCTCCTGGTTCATAGCAAATCTGAAGTTCCCCCAATCGAGGTGGATGATCGCATTGCAGCAAGCGATGACCTCCGATTAAAGTATAGGTATCTTGACCTTCGCAGGCCGGTCATGCAGCATCACCTTGCCATGCGCCACAAGGCAGCACAGGCAGCACGCACGTACCTTGCTGCGAATAGCTTTCTCGAAGTCGAGACTCCCTTCCTTATCAAATCAACTCCGGAAGGAGCTCGAGACTATATTGTTCCTTCACGAGTTAATCCCGGCATGTTTTACGCTCTTCCACAATCCCCCCAGTTGTACAAGCAGATTCTCATGTGCAGTGGCATGGACAGGTATTTTCAGCTTGCGCGATGCCTTCGGGATGAGGACTTGCGCGCTGACCGCCAGCCAGAGCACACCCAAATTGACTTGGAGATGAGCTTTGTTGAGCCAGAGGACGTGTTCGCTATTGTTGAAGGGCTTATCAAAACGATATGGAAAGAATGCATCGGGTATGATGTCAAAACGCCATTTCCCAGAATTCCCCACCAGGAATCTATGAGGAGGTACGGAACTGACAAGCCTGATATTCGTTATGATCTTTTCTTGCATGACGTGACAGCCCTTGCTTCAGAGTCTGACTTTTCCGTATTTAAAGACGTGGCTGCAAAAGGGGGGGTGGTCAAATGCATTGCGTCGCCAAAAGAATTAACACGGGGAGACATTGACAAATATATCGAGTTCTGCCAGCAGCAGGGGGCAAAGGGCATGGCCTGGATGCGAGCCGTGGATGGAAAGCTGGAAAGCTCTATCGTCAAGTTCTTTTCTCCAGCACTTCAGCAAAAACTTTTGGATGCGATAAAGCCAGCTTCAGGTTCAGTTATCATGTTCATCGCTGACAAGCCAACTCTTGTTAACCAGGTGCTGGACAAGCTCCGTCAAGACCTTGCTCGCCGCTTTGCATTGTTTAATCCAAAGGATTTCAAGTTCTCATGGATTACTGAATTTCCCTTATTTGAGTGGAACGAGGACGAAGAGAAGTGGGATCCTGCCCATCACCCATTCTGCATGCCCAAGTGGGAAGACATCCAATATCTGGAGAGCGATCCTGGGCGAGTGTACTGTACTCAATACGATCTTGCTATGAATGGCTGGGAGCTTGGCTCTGGAAGCATTCGAATTCACCGCCCTGATATTCAAGAGCGCGTGCTAAAAGTAATTGGGCTGGCAAAAAAAGACTTGGAAAACCGGTTTGGATTCTTGCTGGAAGCCTTCAAGTACGGTGCTCCTCCCCATGGTGGAATAGGAATCGGGTTTGACCGTGTTGTCACGTTAATGCTCGGCCTCCAAGACATTCGTGATGTCATTGCCTTTCCGAAAAACAAGGCAGCCCAGTGCCCCATGGACGGCTCTCCGAGTGATGTTCCAGAAAAATCATTAAAAGAGCTCCACATTAAAGTTGATCTAGGGAAGAAGTAAGGGCTCTCTTTCGTGGATTTGGGGCTGGTGCATTGCTTGCCTCTCTCTGCATCGTCCACTCCACCAGCATGAGCGTGGTTAACTTCTGGTTTGCCATTTCTTGAAGAAGTGTTTCGATCGCGTCAATATGGTCTATATCATTGCTCACGCTGTGGGTTTTCGATGTTCCTGCAGCATATTCCATGACCGCAGTAGAAATATCAGCAACAGCGTACGTCCTATTTGGCTGAATGCCAAAATAGTGGAGCGCGTGATACTCTGCTGGTGTTGGAACTCGCCTTTTCCACGCACTATTTGGATTTGATAAGTACAAGTCGCAAGCAGCTGGAGGAGAGCGCTCACTCTCTCGATTATCTTTCAGCACGATAGCAAACACCTCACGTTTTCTTAGTGTACGCAACGCATAGTGCTGGTTTATAAAATTTGTTGTTTCAACGATTAATCAGTTGGAACAAAAAAGAGATGTGGTTTGTAACTATTATCAATACTGTCACGCCTATCTGCTTTGGCTGCTTATCGACAATATCCTTGCCATTCGGCTGGGCCTACACCAACAGGGCTCGTGTATGATGTCAGCGGCTGTACTTCTGTTCCATCTCTGCGCATTTTGAAGAGGTTTGGATTTCCAGTACGATTGGAGCGAAACACGATATATTCGGAATCTCGACTAACAGAAGGCGAGCTGTTTCCTTCCGCTGCCAACCGCACAAGTTGTTGTTCTGCAACATCCACTCGGTATATTGAATGGGTAAGTGACATTACGCCAGTATCGAAGACGATGTATCTTCCATCAGGAGCCCATTGAAGATTTCTTCCATTAATCGAAGACAATAGTTCTGCTGCTCCGCCAGTTATCGGAACTTGATACAAGCTGGTTTCGCCAAAAGCACCACCAAGAAATGCCAAGAGGGGCCCATCTGGAGATGGAGCAAGCTTATATACATAAGACACGCCTATCCGAACTTCTGTAGAGTGCTCACCATCATAGCTAAAGACAGTACTACGAGTAGCCGTCATAGAACTGCTGCCGGACACATACAGCAAACGTCCATCCGGAGTCCAAGCCGGAGAATAGTCCTCCATAAGATTATGAGTAACTCTTTCTACGGTTGTACCACGAACTACAACAATTTCTGCAAATTCTGTATTTCCATCACGCGACTCTGAAGCCTGAACAGCAATATCACCATTCAAGGCAGCTTTTGGAAAACTATAAGTTACATCTGCCGATTGTACCAATACCTCCAAGGTTCCAGAAGAGATATCTAATGCAAATAAACCAGCATTTGCCCGATCTAATGGAGAAACAATAATCTTTCTTCCATCAGGAGTCCAGCAGGGAGCTCCATAAGCGTTGACTTCCCAGGGAAAACTAAAGCTCTGTACTTCAGAACCATCTTCATCAGCGATCACAAGCTCAGAAGATGTGCCATTTACCAAAAAGTAAGCAATTCTGTTGGAAAAAGAATTTTCTGTAGTAGTATCATTCTCATCAATCGCAGTATCATCTGAATCCCGTTGCGGATCACCACAGCCAAGTCCACCACCAGCAAGCAGAATTCCCCCCAACAAGGCATACTGAGCAAGACGGCAGAGTCTCTTCTGAATACTGTTATATCCATCCACCATTTTTTCTAGTAACATAATCACTACTTAAAAATGACTACAACTATTTAAACCTTTCCCTGCTAAAGGCTTAAATTTGTTCCTAACCATATAGATTACACATCGGTGATTCGGCATTTAAACTGTTCCCATCTGGTAGTAATTTGCTTAACCGAAGTACAAGAGTAATCCCACTACAATGTCCATCAACGAAGAATTCAAACGATTTTTGAGCTTCATAATACTCACCGCTACTATCTTGCGGCATAGAAGGACAATTGGCGTAAACATAGTGGGGACTGGCGATATAGCCACCACAATACTGTTTAGAGCAGGTAACATAAAAATCATCTATCATGTCTTGAGTTACACCATCACCTGTAGACAACTCAGCCAAATTTAAACAAAAAGAATCCCAACCAGTAGAGCTTGAAAACCCAAGGCTTGCTGCTGTAACCCTTTGGCCAACAATTATACTCAGTTCATAGCTAATTATGTTTTGTCCATAATCATTAGTTCTAATATACCTATCCGGAATCGTAAACTCCTTCTGGCCAGCAACAGGAATTGTTTCTAAAGTTGTACCAGTACATAAAAAATTTTCTCTAGCTGGAGTATTCCACTCACCCAATGGAGCTAGCATCACCCCTACTACCTCATTAGAGGTAGCCAAATCATTAATTATTTTTAACTTAACTTGAGGTGGAGAAGGCACCGGAGTTGTTCCAACGCCACCCGAAGTAAAAGTGATGGGAGGATTTTCCAAAGATATAGCTCCAGGTGAAATTGTATTGTAAAAATGATTATTAATAAGATTGCTAAGAGTAGCTACACAAAGTCCGGCGGTTCCATAAGTAGGAACCATATCCGGATTTACAGTTATAACATTGGTGTGGGTACTAGCACCAAAAGCCGTAGCCAAGCCGATCCCTGCTGGAGGTAAATGTGGACGTACCAAAAAAGAGAACAAAAGAGGCTTACTTTTCGGCGCGGAGGGCATAACTTTTAAGGTATATTGATTACTCTTAAATTTGCTGCGATCAATCTGCTGATTTATAGTATATGATCCTGGCTTGCACGAAGTACCTTTATACACGGCATTTCCGGAACAAAGAGAAACAGTTGTTACTACCTTATTGTTTTTATCGACAATTTGCGCCGATTTCATGGTACTATCTGTGACCGAAGGAATTAGTATATTTATTTTTAATTTATCACCTAAGTCTACTACTTTTGGAATCGTAACCTGTAATTTTGCTCGCTCAGCCTGTCCAGTTATAGCCGCCCCAAAATCACTCCCACTCAACTCCCATAAACTAAGCCCCAGAATAACAAATCCCAATACCACTCCAATAACCCATAAGGAC
>JACOVM010000114.1 GCA_016177345.1 Candidatus Woesearchaeota archaeon
TAATGGGAACATAAAAATGAAAAAAAGAGAAGAAGATAGCTTACAGATATCTTGCAGGAGTCGAGTCTTTTGGCTGACCAGCTGGCTGATATTCTGTAAAGCTTGCTGGGGTATGCAAGCCAACGGCAGTTAATACCCTGTTGACAAGCCTATTGTCATCTTGCTTTCTTTGCTCTCGTTCCGCTCGTATCTCCGCAACTCTAGGTAGAACGCGAGCAGTAAAATCAGCAAAATCGTCTAAGCTTCGTACTCGTGCTCTGGTTTCTACATCCTGTTGATGTCCAATCCCAAAAGAATACGGAACATACATGCTTGCTAGACTTTTACTCGGAATTGCAACGCCATTAACAACAACACTCTCAGGAACCTTTCCGCGAGTATAAAGTTGTTTTTCCATCTCTCCAAACTGGTCACGAGACAAATAAGGAACTCCAACTAGAGCTCTTGCTCGCTCGACAGACTCTCCAATTGGGGTCCAGCTTCCATTCCACACAAGAAAAGGAACTTTGAATAGGTTAGGTCTATTTTCTGCCTGAAGGACATCTTGCCCAACAATATAGACGGCAGAAACTCCGTTATTATAACTTAGTACAGTATCACTAAATGGTGCTTGAGTTGATTCTTGCTTCATTTTTAGTACCTCCTTAGCACATGCGAAAGCAGGCTGTATATAAAGCTTTGCGTTTAATCGCCACTTATCAGTAAGTATTAATTAATTGTAAGTATTAATTATCAGTTCTAGTTCCGTAAAACACCTCAAAATACTGTTTATACAGTCTATAAACACATTTTAGAATAAGAAGCTTTATAAACAAAGGCGTTTCATGCCATCAAAGAATACCCTGTTCTACCATGGCAAATCCATCCAAAAACAACCCCAAAGAAGGCACAGCCGCAACCCCCAACAGCACGTCAGATCCTGCTTCTTTCCAATCAGTTATCCCTCGCGTTGTTGAAGAAGAAATGAAGTCCTCTTATCTTGATTATGCCATGTCTGTCATTGTTGGCAGGGCATTGCCTGATGTTCGTGACGGCCTCAAGCCAGTCCACCGCCGCATTCTTTACGCCATGCATGAGATGGGCATGGTCCACAACAAACCCTTCAAGAAATCAGCAAGAATCGTAGGAGAAGTACTTGGTAAATATCATCCCCATGGCGATACTGCAGTTTACGATGCCCTCGTTCGTCTCGCCCAAGAATTTTCCATGCGCTACCCGCTCATTAATGGCCAGGGAAATTTCGGAAGCGTCGATGGGGATAACGCGGCCGCAATGAGGTACTGTGTCACGGGAGATAGCCTTGTTGTTACCGAAAAAGGCCTTGTTCCTATAGACAATTTGTCAAATAGTACGCATTCAAGTGACGTGCAATTGAACCTGAAAGTATTATCAAAAGATAAACGTGTCCATACTGCATCGAAATGGTTTGATTCTGGGAGCCATCCAACGAAAACCATTACCACGTTTCGAGGCTACTCCCTCACGGGTACATCAAACCATCCCATTCTTGTCTTAACAAAAGATGAAGCCGGAAAACCAATATTCTTATGGAAACTTATGGGCCAGCTCCAAGAGGGGGATATCGCAGTGATAGACCGCTCAACTGACCATTTCTGGCCAAAGGGATATGCTTCTCTTCATCAATACTTCCCAACTCTTTGTGGAACAAGAAAAAATCGAATTCTCCCACAACATCTTGATGAAGATGTTGCATTTTTGCTCGGTTCCTTTATCTCAGAAGGAAGCCTCCATGATAATAAAATTGAATTTTGTAATACTGACAGCGAATGGATAGACCTTCTCCAAGAAATTTGGAATCGCATCTTTCCCGACAGCAAGCTCCATCGGTTTGATAGAGAACCAAACTCATTTGGGAAGCAGCCCTATTCAAGGGTTGAATGCCACTGCCGTCACACTATTCATTTTTTAAGAAATATAGGGCTTTGTCCAGTAAAATCTGGACAGAGAAGGATCCCCAAGCTTATTTTACAGTCTCCAAAACCTGTTGCGGCAATGTTTCTCAAAAGCTATTTCGAGGGAGATGGCACAGTTACCTTTTCCGGAAAGATGAGAGAGCTTGGCTGCTGCTCCATGAGCAAGGGCCTTCTAAAAGACATTCAAACCTTACTCCTTCGTTTTGGAATAGATTCTTTCTTGCGCCGTGATAATTACAGAAACATTTGGAAACTCTATATCCGAGGAAAACGAAATGCCTTGAGATTTTATCGTGAAATCGGCTTTTTATTTGATAGAAAGACCATCAAGCTTGAATACCTTCTCCACCATTACAAAAAAGATACCTCCCTGACAGATTATGTTCCATTTATCGCTGATTATCTCCGATCATTATCGTCCCATGGCGACGTTGCCAAGTATAATTTTGACCGTTATTCTTCAATGAAAAAAAATTATCAGCAGGTCTCGTCATGCATTCTCAACCGGGCTGGAGTTGATGTTCTTCCCTATTTCCAGTACCTCTTAACATATCATTATCTTTTTGATCCTATTGTGAAGATTGAGGATAGTGGTGATCAGCGTGTATTTTCTATTAAAGTTGAAAGCAATTGCCACTCCTTTATCTCAAACGGGTTTATCAGCCATAATACGGAATCACGCCTTACAAAGATTGCCGAGGAACTTCTTGTTGATATTGAAAAGGATACTGTGGAGTTTACTCCAAACTTTGATGCAAGCCTGAAAGAGCCTGCAGTCCTTCCATCAAAAATCCCAAATCTCCTGATCAATGGATCAAGTGGAATTGCCGTTGGCATGGCAACTAATATCCCTCCGCACAATGCAGGAGAAATCATTGATGGTGCCGTCTCTCTGATTGACAATCCGGAATGCAGCGCTGATGACCTCTTCATTCATGTAAAGGGCCCGGATTTTCCAACGGCAGCAATCATTTCTGGAACAAATGAAATACGCCGGGCATATCTCACGGGCCAAGGAAAAGTGCAGGTGAAGGCAAAAGCTGATATCGAGCCCCACAAGGATCGGGAAAGAATTATCGTAACTGAAATCCCTTACCAGGCCAATAAAGCAGCTCTTCTGGAAGAGATTGCTGAACTTGTTCGTGACAAAAAAATAACAGGCATTGCTGATCTTCGAGACGAATCAGACAGGGATGGCATGCGTATCGTGATCGAGCTCAAAAAAGATGCCAATTCCACGGTCGTCCTAAACCAGCTTTACACTTACACTAGGATGACGCAGACGTTTGGCATGAACATGCTTGCGCTCGTCGACAACGAGCCAAAATTGCTGAGCTTAAAGCAGCTTCTTCAGCACTTTATTACCCATAGGCAGGTGGTGGTGCGAAAAAGAACAGAGTTTGACCTCAAAAAAGCAGAAGAAAAATCTCATCTTCTTGAGGGGCTGATCATTGCCCTCAATAACATTGATGCGATAATCCAAAAAATAAAGAAGTCAGCAACGGTCGAAACTGCAAAAGCAATGTTGATGAAGGATTATGACCTTTCTGAGCTGCAGGCAAAAGCCATTCTTGACATGCGCCTTCAGAAGCTTTCTTCCCTCGAACAAGAAAAGATACGAGAAGAACAAAAACAGCTTCTCCTCTTGATCAAAGAATTAAAAGAGATTCTTGCCTCAGAACAGCGAATTCTGGGCATCATCAAACAAGAGCTGCTTGAGTTAAAGCAGCAGTATGGCGACGCTCGAAAAACAATAATTGAGCATACTGATGGAGAGGAAGAGCTTGTTATTGAAGACCTCATCAAAGAAGAGCCCATGGTCGTGACCATTTCTCGCTCTGGCTACATTAAACGCCTTCCACTCACCACGTATCGGCAACAAGGCAGGGGAGGAACAGGGGTTAAGGGAGCAGGAACAAAAGAAGATGATATTATCGAGCGCTTGTTCGTTGCCTCAACGCATTCGTATATTCTTTTCTTCACCAACAAAGGAAGAGTCTATTGGCAAAAAGTGTATCAAATTCCTGAAGCAGGGCGCCAGGCAAAAGGCAGGGCAATTGTCAACTTTATTCAATTATCACCGGGCGAGCTTGTTCAAGCAGTTGTACCAGTAAAGGAGTTCAACAGCAGCCATTACTTATTCCTTGCAACAAGAAAAGGAACGGTCAAAAAAACAGAGCTTGAAGCATACTCCCGGCCGCGGCAGGGGGGCATTATTGCAGTAACCCTTGATGAGGGGGATGAGCTCGTCAACGCATGCATCACCACAGGCAACGACCAGATCATTCTCGCGACCAAGCACGGCATGGCAGTCCGATTCCATGAGGAAAATGTCAGGCCCATGGGGCGGGGGGCTACTGGCGTGCGGGGCATCACGCTGAAGGGAGACGACGTTGTCATTGCCATGGTCATCGCCGATGACAAGCAAGATCTTCTCACGGTAACAGAACATGGCTATGGAAAGAGAACACTTGTCTCCGAATACCGGCTGATTAATCGTGGCGGATCTGGCGTGATTAACATCCAGTGCACGGAGAGAAATGGCAATGTTGTTTCTGTCTGCTCTGTTACTGAAGAAGACGATATCATGCTGATTAGCAGGGATGGCATTCTTATCCGAATGGCCTGCAAAGGAGTGTCTCAGATTGGAAGAAATACACAAGGAGTCAGGCTTATGAGGCTTCGTGAAGAAGATACTGTTATCGCTACAACAAGAGTGATTAGCGAACAACAAGATATAGTTTAACTAAAAAGAGGGAGCACTATGCCAATGAGTAAAAAGGACTTGGAAAAAAGGCAAAGGGAATGGAAGCAGGAATTAGCAGCTCTTGAAGCGAAATGCCAAGGTGGCTCTGGAACAAAGGAAGATTACATCCAATTAGCGAAGATGAGAAAAAAGATTGGGTGAGATGGGATGAAGATTACATCTCCTTAATATCGTTGGCAAATATTTCCCTATAAGAAATATTCACTCATAAGTAATAAAATTACCATAAGTTTTATATAGAACGCTTTCTAAAGTGGACTATGGCAGCTCGAGCTCATGATCCAGATTTGGAAATCCGCATTTTTGGAGATCCTCACCATAATCACCATCAACCAACACCTAGTCCAGGCTCGCTTGAATCTCCTGTTCCTGATGGGGAGAAGGACCTATCAGCTTATTTTTCACCCTCCCCACTGAGAGCTGCAGATCGAACACGAACTTCAGATAGTACTCCAGAATTAGTTTTTGGTACTCCAGAAGCGCCAGAAACGCAAGCAGCACCTGTCCAGCTTGTTCTTCCATACCAGCCAGGAATGGTGCTCGTCAATGGCCAACACTATCTTCCTTTTACGCCACCAGAAGAACAAGAAGCACACTCTCCTTTTGGAACCATCTCTGCAGACCAGCCAGACTATTTGACACAAATGCTTCAAGGAGTATTTAGGGCGAGACGAGAAGCCCAATCACGAAATGGCTTTTATCGAGCAATTGCAGAACAACTGCTCAGAGATACTGGTGCAATGTACCTTGTCCTTGATGTTTCCCACTGGCCGGTCAGCTATCCTGCAGGTTCAGTATTGTCCCTTACTACCATGTTTGAAAAAGGACGTGGCGATGATGCAGAAGCTTTTTTCAAAAGTGCAAGAGCCGATAATCATTTCATTGTTCGAGAAGGAGACCAAACTGATAGAATACTTCCCTACACTGGGCAGGAATTATCAGTTCTCCAATTAGTTCCCCACAATGCTTATCGAGAGAAAGGAGGAAACCTGCGCCAGTACAAACACATCTTCTCATACAAGCCAAATGGGAAAACGTACATGATTGGGAGTATTGGCATTCACGGCATTCCAGCATCAAGCACAATAGAAAGCCATACCCTCAATACGATTCTTCTTGCAGTCGACACGTTTCTTCATGAAGACTTGCAGATGGGGCGAAGATAAAGACAATTCAGCAATTGAACCCCATTGCCCACCATTCATTTTTTTTATTTTTTTCCGGCAACGCTCATGACTGGCTCGTACACATCAACAAGCTCTCTCTGCATCCCATTAAAGACAGTTTTGCATTCTTCATGAAAATGCTTAGCGCTAAAGTGCTGATGAAGCTCAATGTACTGCTTGACATGCTTCATTTCTTTAACAAGATTTCTCACTTGTTGATCTTGGCGCTGAAGCTGACGAAGCACGTCCTCATATCGCTGAAATACCTCTGATGAATAATTTCGCTGCTCCTTAAGGACGTGGATGAGCGTGTGGTATTCTCCAACGAGTGGCTGGAGGGAGGTGGCAAACGAAGAATATTTTACTTTCAGCTCATGGAGCAAGTGAAGAAGCGTGCGGTCAACCATGACACCATACCACTGATGGCTTGATGTTTCATGATGAAAGAGCTGCAATAACTTTCTTTTTTCTGCCAAAGACAGCTTTTCAGCTCGTGCTATATTCCTTCCAATAAACCGAAGCCGTGTTTTCAATATTGGTTTCATACAGAAATAAGACGAAAGTTGTTATATAAATATTGTTGTGATAGGGCTTCGTAGGAAAGACTTTTTCTCCAGAGCCCAAGCAAACGCCAAACCATACACTTTTTAAACACCCCTCTCTTTTTACTATTGATGAAAGCGTTTGCTGTTGTTGACGAAGGAATAGAGCATATTGCTGCGCTTGAGGTAAAAGAGCTTCTGGGAAGCGATGCCGAAATTCAGAAGCAGGTTATACTCTTCGATGCCCCAACCCTTCTTGACTTATGCAAGCTCTGTTATCAAAATCAGTCGCTCACTGCCGTTTGTCACCTTTTTTCCTTTTTTGAATTTTCCTCAAAAGAAGAATTGCTAAAAAAATTGGAAAAGGTAGATGTTTCTGCTTTTCTTACAAAGGGAACACGATTTGCTGTTCGATGTTACCGTCATGGAGATCACTCCTTCACTAGCCAGACCATTGCTGGAGAGGCAGGTCACCTTTTCACATCAACAAAAGCGCAAGTCCAGCTTTCTCGTCCAGATTACACGATCTTCATTCTTATCGTTGACTCTAAATGTTACGTTGGGCTTGACCTTGCGGGGGTTGATCTCGGAAAAAGGCCTTATCGAATTTTCACCCATGTCCAATCTGTCCGGGCGCCAATAGCTTATGCGATGGTGAGGCTGGCAGGATACACCCCAGATAAATCACTTCTTGATCCCTTCTGCGGCGGAGGAACTATCTGTATTGAAGCAGCCTTGCTTGCCTCAAAAAAGCCAGTCCATTACTTTGATAAGGAGGCATTTGCGTTTCATGCATTTCCTTGTTTAGATCAGGCAAAGAAAGAGGAAATTATGCAACAAGCTGATGCCCTTATCATCAAGCCAAAGGTATCAATCATGGGGTATGATCAGCTCTTGCGTTTTACAAAGGCGTCGCAGAAAAATGCAAAGATCGCAGGTGTCGAAAAGCAAGTGATGTTCAGCAAGCTTGATATTGAATGGCTCGATACCAAGCTCGATAAGAAAACAGTTGATTGCATCGTAACCTATCCCCCGCAGATAGCAAAAGTGACCAGGAAGAAAATAGAAAAAGTGTATCACGAACTTTTCTACCAAGCAGAATTTGTTCTCAAACAGGATGGGAGAATGGCAGTTCTGACAGAAAACCCGGAACAACTTCTTCCACTAGCACATCAATTCAACTTTCTCGTAAAGGAGCAATGCAAGGTTCTTCAAGGAAAAAAAGAGCTTACTATTCTTCTTTTTATAAAACATTAGGAAGGGAGGGCTTTGCAGAAAATTTTTCTTCCCTTTCAGCCATCAAAAACTATTTCCTGGCTAAAAAATGTAGATTCGGGACGCCACAGTGGTTTTCTTTTGCAAAACTCTCTTTTTCTCCCCACCCTGCCTGGGCGAGGTGGGGAGAAAAAGAGACTTGATCACGTCAAGCACAGCGGCGCCCCGAAACTGAAGGTCATTTTCCACAGGGCTGAAAGAATAATAACTGATAAGAAAGTACACAAAGAAAAGCTACGAAAACTCAAAATAATGCTTTACTCCTTCGTCATGATCAAGTCCAGCATTGTCATAGATGCCAAAAGGGCTGTCTCTTTTGGCAAGCCCGCGGAAAAAACCTTCCAGCACATCAAGATACCTTGCTCGTTGCTTAGCAGACCAATCCCATTCTGTTGTTGAAAAAGCAACGAGCGTTGTTGGGCGAATTCCAGCTTTCTCTGGAACATTTCTAAGGAATTTTCCTTCAGGAGATTGAACTCTTGCTGTCGCCCCAGGAAGCTCAGAATGAGTATAATGACGACGTTGCGTTATCGCTGATTCCACTTCTGGATCAACCCGTATTGTTACCTCCTTCGAAGAATAGCCAACCCCCCTTAGTATAGCCTCAATAGGATCTCTTCCAGCAGCTGTCACTACATTCATGTTTCGAAGAAGAATACTATTTTCGGGCTGGCTCACTACTGCTTTAACGCGATCCGCAATGGTCATACCCTTGTCCAAAGCAGGTTCTTTAAATACCTTACCCTTACTTTTTTATATAACCCCTCTTTTGATAGTACTGATAGGGTTAGCACTTGACTACCGGTGCTGTGCACTGAGGAAAGTCCGCCCACCCTTGGCGAAAGTCATGGTAGCTATTCTCCGAAAGGGAGAGGTCCTGAAAGGGACGGCAACCACTCAGAAACGAGACCACCGCGCGACAGCTCATCATAGCCCTGCTGTGATGGATACCTGTGATGTTGTGAAGGCCCTGGCGACAGGGCTGAGCTAACCAACGGAGAAATGTCGCAAGGAATGGATGAAACGGTGAGCCCTAGCTGGTGCAAGTCGTTTTGACGCTTAGTTTAATGTCAAGACAAGCCATCCATTGTGGTGCATGCACTGCACAATGTTGGGCTTGACAAAAGGCGGCTTACGCTAACCCTATCACTTTTTATTAGCGTTGTTCATTTGGCATAAATCGTATGGATATTCCATCAACTTGTTGGTAAGCCTGAAGCAGATAAGGGATTTGGTCTTCAACAGTTCTTTGATGATATTTTAGTTGAATATCTTGCAATCGTTGTGGTAAATCTTTTATTGCTTCTCCAGTCGGCATCCATATTTCAAAAAGAGACTCTGCATCAGGAGGAAGGATTGCTGGACTATCTTCGACCATAAATTCCCAGGTCCCATACACTTCAACTACTCGAGAAACAACCTGGATACCATACTCTTTTGCTTGTCGGTTTAAAATGATATTACTAAAAAGGTCGCTCATAGAAGGAAAGTTAGAAACAGGATTTCCATCTGCAGTCTTTAATCCATGTTGATGGTAAAAATAAAGAGTACCCATGATCGCTGAGGAAAGGGATTCCTCAATTGCTTCTTCACTTACCTGGTTGGAATGTTTTGTGGCAATACCCCCTACATCCTTCCAAACAACGCCATCAGTTACCCAAGCTTGCTCATCTTCGCCAAGGCGAGCATACTGCCTCAAACGTTCCTCTGCTTCCTCAAAAAAGGATATATCAAGAAATCGTGGCACGTTCTTTGTTTCAAGATCTGTTTCAAGATATACTGGCATTTCTTTCGGTTTTTCTTTTAACACAGGGGGTATGTGGGGATCATAACATGCCACGAGGGCGGCAAGTCCAAGACAAGCAATAATTGTCCTACTCATAAGATAGAACGAATTAGCGCGCTTCTTATAAACCTCACCAATATCTTTATAAACCTCTTCTCCCCTCACAAGAGGATGGCACAAGACAGGGTACAGTTACCTTCAGGGACTGGAGGCTTAATGCGGTATTTTGATGAGTACCGGTCTAAGATTGAGCTGAAGCCAGGACACATCATCCTCTTTGTTATTCTTATTGTGGTTATTGAGCTTGTCCTGCATTGGCAGGGGCCGCGCTGGCTTGGGATTGCATAGAGAAGGGGAATGGAGTTCTGACGATGTTTCCGGGAATGAATCCGCGGATGATGAAGCAGGCGATGAAGCGCATGGGCATTCAGCAGTCTGAGCTTGATGCTACTGAAGTTATTATTAAGCTTCGTGACAAAGAATTGGTGATCACATCTCCGCAGGTGAGTAAGGTAAATATGATGGGGCAGGAAACGTTTCAGATTGTTGGAGAGGTGCACGAACGTGAACGGCAGTCGTCCATGGACATCACGCCTGATGATATAAAAACCGTGATGGAGCAGACTGGTGCCTCTGAAGCACAGGCCAAAACAGCTCTTAAAAATGCCCATGGCAACCTTGCAGAGGCTATTTTGTCGATTCAAGAAAAGGATGGATAATGGGCATTGGATGCCTGGTTATTCATTGTGTATTATCCATTGCAAAGGTTTATATATTCTCCCTCTATTTATAAACGGATGCAGGCTGTTCATGGCACCAGATTGAAGGCTCTCCATCACCTTCGGCTCGCTGATCACATGGTAACTCAAACATACCCTCTTGTCCAAGATCCAAAGATATTGCTCGTTGTTTTGGAGAATCTCTTTTTATCCTTAACGTATGGCATGGCTGCCTTGCTTGAACACGAGCGCTATCATAAGCAGATCCCTCCATTTCAGGAAACGTTTGACTCAAAGTTTAACATGATCAAATTGAGGCTTGCAGAAAAGTACAGGATCACCCCAAGCATTCTTCAATTTATTCTTGATGTCAAAGCGAAGGTCCAGGCCCACCGGAAAAGCCCAGTTGAATTTTCAAGGCAGGGATCGCTCGTGATCTGTTCAGAAAAGTATGAGGTAGAAACGATCACCCAGGATATACTAAAGGGGTATCTTGGGAAATCAAAAATATTTCTGCAGCATATTGAGGCTATTGTTGGGAAACACCATGAATGAATCGTTTGAAGAGCTTTTTGAAAACGCGAACGACGAGCTCAAGCGAGTCGACCATCTTATCTATGTAAGCCTTAAATATACAAGAACGTGTGACATCTTCAAAAACATTTTTGAGAGGCTTATCAGCGCCCTTGACTTCTCTTTTCTCGCCGTCCTTCAGCTCTTGCATGACCAGGGAAAAGTTATGGAAGTTCCAGGGCAGCCAGGGTCAAAGTGCAATCTCCTTAAGGAGTATTATACCGATGAGAAGGTTGCAGGAATTGTTGACTTCTACCTTAAAATGAGGCAGATTAACCGAACAGATTTCTCTAGAGATCGAGAATACCGGAGGCACGTGACCATGACTATTGCCCTCCCTGACGAAACCATCACGATCACTATAGATAACATCACTGACTATTTTAGAACGACAAAGGAGTCTGTAGAATACCTTAAAACAGTTGTGGCACCATGACCAACTTTATTGCAGTAATCTCTGGAAAAGGTGGAGTTGGAAAGACAACCACCGTGATTAATCTTGGCTGTGCCTTAACGCAGTTTGGCCGTGATGTTCTCCTGCTGGATGCCAATCTTCAGACCCCCCACCTTGCCTTGTATCTTGGCAGCCCGAAGCTTCCCCACTCATTGAATGACGTGATCAAAGGAAGGAAGCATGTTCGTGATGCTGCCTTTCTCCATCCCTCAGGAATAAAGGTGGTTCCAGCATCTCTTAGCATTGACCATATGAAGTCAACCAAGATGGGAAATATGGCTGACATCTTGACTGATTTAGCTGGCACGACTGAAATTGTACTGCTTGACACTGCCCCAGGATTTGGGGATGAGTTCAGGCTTGTGCTTACCGCAGCGAGAAAAGCGATTGTGGTGACAAACCCGGAGTTGCCGGCAGTTGCAGATGCAGTCAAGGCAGTTCAGCTTGCTGAAGAATACGGCGCAACAGTCCTTGGTGTTGTTATTAACCGGGTTGATAATACTCCATCAGAGCTTAGCGCAAAAAATATTCAGATGATGATCAACAAGCCAATCCTGATGAGCATTCCAGAAGATAGTAATGTTCAGGTTGCCTTGTCTATTCAGCAGCCTTTGGTGCATTCCCATCCTGAAAGTCCTGCAGCAATAGCATTCAAGCATCTTGCCGCTGCCTTAACTGGCCAGGTGTATAAGCCATCGCTTTCAGAAGAGCATGAGCAAAAACAGGCTTCTCCATCTAGCCAAGCTGCATTTTTCTCATCATTACTTAATCGCTTACGAGGTGATCAAAGTGCTGGAGCGCAAGTCATTCAAGGAAAGGCTCATTGAGCGCGGCTGGTCTGAGGCAGAAGCCCAGCATGCTCATAACATTGTTTCAGACCCTGATCGGCAGCAGAAGCATCTTCCGATGAAACAGGACATGAGCCTTATTTTGTATTGGATGGTCCTAACCGTACTGACGGTCTGCAATTTTCTCATCGCTGTCGTTCTTATTCCATTCTTGCTCGTGCTCACTCCGCCCCAAGTGATCTTTGTTGTCCTTGTTCTTGGCCTTGTCTTTGGCTTGCTGTTCAACCTGCTTATTTTTGACATTGAGCATATTGAGCTGAAACACCACTACACTGCCGCAGTCTTCATTCCTGCAATGGCGATCTTGACCATGTATCTTATGACATCGGTGGCTAACAGGTTTGCAGTGCGAATCCAGTCTGGAGGCCACGAAAGCCCTTTTATTATTGGCCTCGTGTACGTTGTTTCATTCCTCGGGCCGTACGGGGTGAGCCTTGCCAGGTTATACCTCAGAAAAAAGCAGGAGAAACAGACAATGGTAGTGCGGCCTGGCTGAATGATAGTTGATGAATAATGGTTGATTCTAGATGCAGATTTATTGGTCAGCTCCTTTCTGGAGATTTTGGCTCCCAGTATGTTTCAGCAGGCTCCCGAGTTTGTATAGCCATAGATCGTTGAGCACGTTCAACTGCGAGGTAAACTGCGAGGTATATTGCAACATCTCCTTGTACATATATCCTTGCTGAAAGGAGTTGAGGATCTCGAACCATACTGTACGTGCTGTGAAGTGCGCCAAGTGATCCAACCGTAGCACCAACAATAGCACCAAGTTCAGGTTCTCCCAAAAGAAAGCCAAGCATTCCTCCAATAGTAGAAAGAGGAACGATGGCTTTTGCCCTTGACGCAAGTAACCTCTTCTTTTTTGTAAAATAGTGGAGAAGGCCTTTCACATTATTGGTAACAAAAAAGGAGGGGCCAGAAAATGGGCGAAACGGCTGCCCCATAGCATCGGTAAGAGCAAGAACCCTAGCCTCTTGAGGGCTGCTTATTCTCTGAATATAAACAGGGATTCCCTCAACATGCCCTGAAGCATACCCTAATGTTCGAAGCATAACCCCCAAATGATCTCCGGTATGCCGTTGAACACAAGAGGTAAGATCCTTTCCATTAAGTTTAGGATTTTGTTCTAGAAGAAGATCGGCTAATTCTTCAGATTCGTGGAACACATGAATTGCTTCTTCAACCTGATAATTAGGGGTGTACTCCATATCAGGCTGTTTTTAGCTGTACCTTAAATAAGTTATGGTATAATAGCACCGCGCTAACGTCGCCAAATGAACCTGCCCATACGCTTATATAAAACCAATATCTCCATGAGCCTATGCAACGTATAACCCAAGAAACCATTGACGACCTTATTCCAGTTGCCAATCGGCTTATTCAAGAGCATAATAAACTGCATCCAGAGGCAAGGCTTCTTCTTTTTCCAAAAACAAAAAGGATTGTCCGCGTTCGAGACCCAGCTGAGTTAGAACAAGAAGAAGACCATATTCGCAATGTTGCTGCCGCGTATTATTTTAGCAGTGGAACAATTGACATGAATCCTGCTATTCTTACTGAGCAAGTAGAGGTTCATGCTGCAGCAATAGACGGAGCGTATCGTCCGACAGGTAGTGTTCCGAGCATACGCGACCTTACTCTGCTTCATGTTCTCTTGCATGAAGATCTTCACCGGTCAAGTAAGCGAGTTATTCTTGACGACCCCTACGCATCAACGTATCGTGGCGTTGCAACCCACGCATGCCAGATAGGAAACCAAACAGAGCAAAAGGAGTTCATCAACAATAAAGATTGTAGAGTTATTACCTCAGGGCTTCGCATCATATTTGAAGTGCCATCACTCGGAAAAGAGTTGGGGCCGGGAGATGACCTTGATGAGGTTGTTGCTCACTGGCTTGATGCTCATTTTGTTGGAGAACAGCTTGCTGGCCTTGGCTGTTTCAAAACTCCACAGCATGCTGCTGCAGCACTTCTCGCCAGCAAGAGCTTTATGGACAGAGAAGCGTTTAATGCCAGTCTAGCACATATGGAAAGAAGAGCAGGCCAGTACTCTTCGTTAATGGGGCAGTATCTTGCAAGTGACATCCCTGTTATTGTTGCTCGAGAAGCAATGACAAAAAGGCTGGCAACGTACCGCGCACGGGCTGTATTCGCTACAGCCATGGGCTGGGTGGCCTTTCTGCCAGAAGTGATGAGGACCGTGTATGGCCCTGCTCCAACTCCACACTCCACGCTGTAAACCCCGGGCCACCAACTAAAATCGCCACCTTTATAAACCAATGCTGCAGTAGATCAGAGAATGAGTATTGAAATCTGCGCCATTGGAGGCTTCAGCGAGGTTGGAAAGAATTGTATCGCTGTTAAGGTTGATGACGAGGTCGTCATTGTTGACATGGGCCTTCAGATGGATAAGTACATCGAGTACACCGATGAGGAAGGGGTGTTTGATTTTTCTGCGAAAAAATTAACAGAGATCGGGGCTATTCCTGACATTAGCACGATAAAGGACTGGCATGACAAGGTCATCGCCATTATCCCAAGCCACGTCCACCTCGACCATATGGGGGCTATTCCGTTTCTTGCTGGCAGTTTTAAGGATGCTGTTGTTTTATGCACCCCCTTCGTTAAGGAATTGCTCAAACGAATTATTATCGATGACAAGCGGCAGATCCCCAATCAGTTCAAGGCACTTCTTCCAAATTCCAGCTACAATCTAACAAAGAATATCACGGTTGAGTTCGTGTACATGACTCATTCAACGCCACAAACAGTTACCGTCATTCTTCATACCAAATATGGCGCGGTAGTGTACACGAATGACTTTAAGCTGGACAGCAAGCCAACCTTAGGCCAGAAGGCAAACATCAAGCGCTTAAAGGAAATTGGAGAACAGGGTGTATTGTGCGTTATCCTCGATTGCTTGTATTGCAGGGAGGCAAAAAAGACACCATCAGAAACAGTGGCAAAAGAGCTTCTCAAAGAAGTGCTGCTTGACGTTGATGCAACCGAAAAGGCAATTCTCGTGAGTACTTTCTCCTCCCACTTGGCACGGCTCAAATCTATTATTGAATGTGGAAAAAAACTGAATCGAAAAATTATTTTTCTTGGCAGGTCATTATGGAAATATGTCAAGGCTGGAGAAAAGATCGGCATTATCAAGTTCTCCAGCGACGTAAAGCTTATCAAGTACAACGATAAAATGGCCGATGTGCTCAAGCAGGTTCAAGAGCATCGTGATAAGTATCTTCTCGTCTGTACCGGCCATCAAGGGGAGCCAAGATCAGTTCTTTCAAAAATTATTAACGGGCAATTTCCATTCAAAATCCAAAAAGGGGACCATGTTATCTTTTCCTGCACCACCATTCCTGCAGAAGTGAACATCAAAAACAGGGGGATCATGGAGGAAAAGCTCCAGCATCTTGGCGCGCGGCTGTTTAAGGATATCCACGTTTCAGGCCACGGGGCAAGAGAAGACCATCGAGAGCTTCTTAGCATGTTAAAGCCACGGCATGTCATTCCTGGCCATGGCCACCAGCAAATCGTTGCGCCAATTGAAGATCTCATTATTGAAATGAAAGAAGAGCTTGATGCGGAACTGCATTTTATGGCTGATGGGCGGCGGGTAGTTTTGGAGTAAGTTCGTTTTTTTGGCCTTAAATGGCTTATTTCAAGCAGGTTTATAAACCTCATTGTCTTTCTCCTCAGCATGAAAGGGTTTATTGTCTACTCCACTTATCGTATAATTGAAGGAAAATCGTACGTGTATCTTTTTGGAAAGCTGGAGAATGGGGAGAGCTTTCTCACGATCAGCAGGTTTAGGCCCTATTTCTTTATCGAAGAGCAAGATCTTCAAAAAGCAAAAAAAATGGTGAAGAATCTTGAATATGACCACAGCGATATGAAAAATAAAGAAGGGATGCCGCTCACAAAAATTATTCTTGATGTCCCTTCTGATGTGAAAGCGCTTCGCGACCAGCTGATTGCGAACAGCATATCTTGTTATGAAGCAGATATTCGGTTTGTGGTAAGATTCCTGATTGACCATGAGCTCAAGGGATCAGTCAATATTGAGGGGGAGCATAAAAAAGGAGAGTATGTCAAGCGAATCTATGAAGACCCTCAATTGGCACCCTGCCAATGGATACCTGGCTTAGATATTATTTCGCTGGATATTGAGACTAGCCTTGACGCATCAGAAATCTTCTGCATTTCTTTGTATGGAAAGGAAGGACTTAAAAAATTGGAACAGGGGATGGGGGGAGTTGATGAGGGTGATGAATACAAAAAAATATTTATTGTTTCCAAAGAACATGTTGACAATGCACAATGCTGCGAAACAGAAAAAGAGATGCTGGAGCGGTTCAAGGAAGAAATTATCGCGCGAGACCCGGACATCTTAACAGGCTGGAACGTTGTTGACTTTGACTTTGCCGTGCTTCGGGACCGGTTCAAATACCACAATATTCCTTTTCGCCTTGGCAGGGCTGACTGGGACTGCAGCTTAACTATCCAAAGCTCGTTCTTTATGACGTCCAGGGCAGAATTTCCAGGCAGGCAAGTGCTTGACGGTATCGATCTCTTGAAAAGCGCGTTTATTAAATTGCAGGACTACAAGCTAAACACAGCAGCCCAAAAATTTCTTGGAAAAGAGAAGCTGCTTGTTGGGCCAGGCAGGCATGAGGAAATTCAGGAGCTCTACAAGAGCAACAAAAAAAGGCTGGCAGAGTACAATCTTCATGACTCACTGCTCGCGTATGAGATTCTCCAAAAGGCAAACGTTATTGGCCTGACTATCCAGCGAACCCTACTTACTGGAATGATGCTGGATCGCGTCAACTCATCGATTGCGGCATTAGATTTTGTCTATCTGAGTGAGACCAGAAAGAAAAATCTTGCGGCAGCGACCAACACCTTTGCCGAGAGAGAAGAACGCATCAAGGGCGGCCATGTCATGGAGTCAAAACCTGGAATTTATGAAAACATTCTTGTCCTTGACTTCAAGAGCCTGTACCCGAGCATTATTCGAACATTTAACATCGACCCCTTTACGTTTGTTGCAGAGCAAGATGTTGGCAAATACCATCCTGAAGAGCTGATCGAATCGCCAAACCATGCCCACTTTTTGAAAATAGAAGGCATTCTTCCAACTATTCTCAAACGCCTCTGGGCGCAGCGCGATGCAGCAAAAAAAGAAAAAAACGACCTTGCAAGCTACGCCATTAAAATCCTGATGAACTCTTTTTTTGGCGTTCTCGCAAATCCTATGTGCAGATTTTATAATTTAGATATGGCAAACGCGATTACCCACTTTGGCCAGTATTTCATCAAGCTTACTGCTGCAAAAATTAGGGAGCGGGGATATGATGTTATCTATGGGGACACGGATTCCGTTTTTATTAATCCCCACGTTTCTGATATTGAAGATGCAAAAGCCATCGGCCAGGGCATTCAGCATGAGATTAACACCTTTTACAAGCATCTTGTTGAAAAAGAGTATGGCAGAACTAACTTTATGGAATTGCAGTTCGAGAAAACCTACCTTAAGTTTCTCATGCCCCGCATCAGGGGAACAGAGGAGGGGGCAAAGAAGCGTTATGCTGGAATTCTGCTGAAAGAGGGGAAAGAGGCCATGGACTTTGTTGGGATGGAGTTTGTGCGGCGAGACTGGACTGGGCTTGCTAAAAAATTCCAGATGGAATTCCTTGAAAAAGTGTTTAAGAAGGAAGACGTCACAGGGTATGTTAAACAATTTATTACCGACCTAAAAAAAGGAACGTATGACGATCTTCTCATTTATCGAAAGGCGATCACCAAGCAGGTTGCAGAATACACCAAAACAACACCACCTCATGTCAAAGCAGCGCGAATGCTGGACAAAGTGGAGGGAAACCTTGTTGAGTATTACATGACTGTCGATGGGCCTCAGCCGATCCAGAAAAAAACAAGCTCGATTGACTATGATCATTATATTGACAAGCAAGTCAAGCCACTGGCGGATTCAATTCTCTGCTTTTACGGCAGCACATTTGATGATGTGGTAAAAGCATCGAAGCAAAAGAGCTTGTTCGAGTATTAGCCCACCAAAAAACATTTAAATAACATAGTCTCCCCCAGCGTGTGGGGGTTATAGACATGAAATTAGGGCTTACAGAGACAAAATACCTAAAAGATAGTATTGCAGTCATTTCTGAATTAGTTAATGAGGCAACATTTAAGGTTACTCCTCAAGCTATCGAGCTTGTCGCCATGGACCCGGCAAATGTTGCGATGGTCATCTTTAAGCTCTTGCCAAGCTGCTTTACCGAGTATGATGTTAAAGAAAAAATGGAGCTCGCGATTAATTTGAATAATCTCAAGCAGATCCTTCGGCGAGTAAAGCCCGATGATGCACTTACGCTCGAGGCAGAGGATAATAAATTGAAGATTACCCTCCAAGGCCAAACAAGGCGAACCTTTGCCATTCCTATCTTGGATACTGACGAGAAGGAGCAGAAAGTGCCAGATTTAAATTTTGGGGCAACAATTAAGACCAATGCTAGCCTTATTACCGAAGCGATAGAAGATGCAGACATTGTTGGGGAGAGCGTCAGCTTCATCGTCCAGCCGGACAAGCTGATGATTTCTGCAGAGGGGGACTTGAGCAAGGCACATATTGACATCGATAAAAGCGAGATAACACAGATTAACGTTCATGACATGAATCCTTTGCGCGCAAAATATTCGATTGAGTACCTCAAAAAGATGATTGCTGGCGCAAAGCTTGCAGACGACGTCATCATATCGTTCAACAAAGATTATCCGCTAAAGCTTGATTTTAAGACGATTGATAAGGTTGCATTAAGCTTTATTCTTGCGCCGCGAGTAGAGAATGATTAAGTAAGCATGGCTTTATGGCTTGGTACTGAGGGGTGAATGCATCACCATCCCTCAATAATCTTCATCGCTCAATAATCCTCATCACTCTATCATCAAAATATTTTTATAGGCATTCTTTTCTTCTCCCCGTCATGAGTGGCCAGCAAAAAGTACAGATTCCCACAGCAAGCCTTATCGATTCAAAAGAGGTATTTGGCAGAGACTTTGATCGGGCTTGGGGTGAGGCTGGCTTTGTTTCTGTCACTGGCTATAATGAGGTTCTTCCTGATGCAGCTATTGATGTTGAAAAGGCAAGATTATATCATGCTCTTGAGGAATTCATGCGCCTTCCGCAAAGGGTGAAACTGAGCCATCATTTGCCTCAGGTTGGCGGGCAGCGAGGGTATACCCCAAATGGAATCGAACAATCAGGTGGAAGAGCATTCACGGAATGGCGCGAACACGTCATGGTTGGGCCGAGGATCCCTCCAGACCATCCGCTTCGAGAGTATCAACCATATAAGTTATACCTTGACAATCCTGACCTTCCTGAAGTCCCTCAACTCATCCCGATAGCAGAAAATCTTCTCGAAAGCCTCGAACAGCTTGATTTCATCATGTACGAGCGCCTTGCAGAGCATCTTGGCCTTCATTCGGGCTACTTCAGCGCCAGGCTTGCATGGGGGGACAGCTCTCTCCGGCTTCACCACTACCCTAAATTGGAAGACGATGTGAAGATTATTACGGATAAAAAAGTAGATGGCGTGACTGTTCTTACGGTGCGATTTCCTGATGGAAGTACAATTCCCAATCTTGTGCGTGCAGGAAAGCATACTGATGTTGACTTTTCTGCCAGTCTTCTGGGTGCTGAAGCGCCAGGCTTGTATATTCAAGCAAGGGATGGCACTGCTGTTGCGTACACCGCGTCACCGGATAGCATTGTCGTTAACACTGGAGACTACGCCCAACGAGAGTCTGCAGGAAAGTACCCTTCATCAGCGCATTGGGTGGAAATGACAGAACAAACAGCAAGAAAAGATAGGTTTTCTGCCGTAAGGTTCACGCATCAGCGGCCAAGAGTGCTTGTGCGAACCATGCCAACGCTCCGAACGCCAGAAGCAGTATACCCTGATGAGTTTGAGGGAGTCTTGCTCCTGCAGCGGCTCTGGGAAATTGGGTATCTCGCGCCGGAAGAACGAGATGAGCGAATACAAGTGGTTAGGACAAAACTGATGCCAGACGAGGACTTGGTGGCAAAAATAATGAAATGGGAGAAAGAAAATGGCGTTCGAAAAATAACGCGCTACTTTGATGATATCAAAGAGTACACGCATGTTATGGCCGCTGGCATAGGAAGCGTTAGATAAACTAAGCAAATATTAAGCAAATCTTAGAAAATATTAAGCAAATCCTGGAAAAAAGAAAAAAAGCATATCAAAACGTATTTTGTTCGAACGATGGATCCTGCTGAAAAAAGAATTTCTTTGATCATTGCTGAATTAAAAAAACACTATCCAAAGCCCAAGTGCCAGCTTCATTTTGAAAATCCATTTCAGCTTCTTGTTGCCACGATTCTTTCAGCCCAATGCACCGACGTGCGTGTCAATAAAGTTATGGGAGGGCTGTTCAAAAAATACAAAACAGCAGCAGATATTGCTAGCGCTGACCAACATGTTATTGAACAGGAAATAAGATCAACAGGGTTCTATCGTAATAAGGCAAAAAGCATTATTGGTGCGGCAAGGCTTATTCAGCAAAAGCATCAGGGAAAAGTGCCAAATACCATGGATGCCCTCCTTGAACTTCCAGGGGTAGCCCGAAAAACAGCAAATGTAGTTCTTGGGTCTGGATTTGGCATTGCAGCAGGAATTGTTGTTGATACCCATGTCAAGCGCGTGGCAGCAAGACTGGAATTGTCGGAACATGCAGAACCAGAGAAGATAGAGCAGGATTTGATGGGTCTTGTTCCAAAAAAAGACTGGATTGAATTTGGAGAATGGATCAAGCTTCACGGCCAGAATACCTGCAAGGCCCCAACCCCCAAATGTGGAGAATGCAAGATAGCAACGCTCTGCCCGTCTGCATTTAAGATTCAATAACAACAATATTTATAAAGATAATTGCTTCGAAGAATCTCGAGGTGATCTTATGCCAAAAGGATGGATACGCTATGGAAATTATGTCCAGTTGCCAGGAAAGAAAAGAAGGTTTAAGGGGGTAGTCCAGCCAATCGGTGGAAATCTACGGGCGCAGCATGTTGAAGCAAACCTTGATGGCTTGCGAACAAGAGACTTTGTCGAGTTCACAACGGGTAGCCCAGGAAAAATAACTGCGGTGTATGAGAGGAAAAAGGCGCGTAGCATTAGCAAGGCACTCTGAATAAAGATACTCTAAATGGGTAGGTGAGTATATGTCAAAACAACGACGAGGAAGAATAATCACTGCAGCTGTTTCCAGACCAAGCCCTAAAGGTGGGAAACAAATGATTCAGTCTGGAAAGCTTCAGCCTATCCCTGGTCCCGACGGGGGAAGCACAAGAGAGATGTTCTACACGGCAACCATGAATGTTAATCCACGAGACATGGTGGAATGGATTGAAGAAGAAGTAGGGCGAAGGCCTGGAAAAGTGCAGGCTAGAGTGATACGACGAGTTCCAAAAAGATAAAGAAAAGAGCTAAAAAGAGCTAGATAAAATAAGGAACTAGATAAAATAAAGGGCTAGATAAAATAAGAACTGAGAAAGACAGGAGAGTAGTAAAGGGAAGAGCGTTATGGTCAAGCCACGAGTTGGAGTAGTGAGAGAAGTGCGGCGAGTGAGTAAAGTTGCTACTCGTGGCAGGGGCGGCAGTACTGTCGGAAAGCTTCAGGAGGAAAATACCTTAAGTTATGTAAGATTCTCCACCCCATTCTCATTGGACGTGGGGGACGTTGTAGAATATGACATCCCCAACCCTGGAAAAGCAAACGCTGGAAAAGTGGTCATTACTAGAAAAGTTGGAAAGAAGCGTTTTGCATAAGCTTTGAATTTAGGAATCAGGGTAACCAATCAACTTCTCACCAATCAGCTTCTCACAGTAATATTTATATAACGTCATTCGTAAAATAGGGAAATGGAAAAAAAAGAGAGTGAAGTGCACCATTTACGCTGGTTGGCGAAGTTCCAGCGGTTTACAAAAAAGGCAATTCGAGTTCTCCGGTATGTGAGGCCGCACTATAAACTTGGGGTTATGCTCTTTGTCATCACTGCGTTTGTTTCTCTCGTTTCTCTTGTCAATCCGTACCTAGTAAAGATCTTGTTGGACAATGTACTGCCCAATAAGGATACTGGGCTTCTGTTGAGCCTGATGGCTATTTTTATCTTCATCTTTATCGCCCAAACCTTAATCGAGATTTTTCAGTCCTACAAAACAACCTTGTTTGTTGAAAACGTTATTCTTGGGGTAAAAACACAGCTGTTTGAGCACTTAGAAAACCTGGACCTTAGCTTTTACCACAAAAAGAAAGTAGGTGACATTCTCTACCGTATTGACGAAGATGTGTACAGCATTGATGACTTTACCAACCTTATTATCAATGAAGTCCTCTTAAATATCCTCACCGGCATCTTTATCCTGGTCATCTGCTTGAACCTGAATTGGAAAGTAACCTTAGTATCACTAACCTTTTTTCCATTTTATGTCATTTCACAAAAGTATTTTGGAGACGTTATTCGGAAAAAGAAAGAAGCATTTGTGAAAAAGGTATCAGACTTGCTAAGCTTTTTACAAGAAAGTATTACCTCTATTCAGGTCATCAATGAATTCCTTCTTGAAAAGCAAAAACTCCAGGAATACCGCAGCAAAACAAAACGGCTTATCAGAATGGACTTGAAGCTTGATCTTATTGAAAGCTTCTCTGGTGCCATTGTTGGCTTTATCACGTTTGTTCCTCTGCTAGTCATCTTATGGTATGGCAGTTATAAGGTTATTGACGAGACCTTGACGCTTGGTTCGCTTATGGCAATTTATACTTATATCGGGCGCCTGTTTGGGCCAATCTCATCGCTGGGAAGCATCAACGTAGCAATCCAGTCCTCAATGGTCTCTGTAAATAGGGTGTTTGAATTTTTAGATATCAAAACGAGGATTCCAGAAAAGAAAAATGCAAAGCCATTAGCCATCCCAAAAGGAAGGATAGACTTCAAAGAGGTATGTTTTGCGTACAATAAGGACGAGCCTATTCTCGATAGGATCAGCTTTACCATTCCCTCTGGAAAGGTTGTTGGGCTTGTCGGGCCATCTGGCAGTGGGAAGACCACGATCGGCAACCTTCTCTTTCGATTTTTTGATCCAACTAGGGGGGAAATTGTGATTGATAGCCAGAGCCTTCGTGACGTCCAGTTGAAATCAGTCCGAGAAAACATAGGCTATGTTAGCCAAGAGGCCATCTTGTTCAACACCACTATTAAAGAGAACATCCGTGTTGGAAACATTCATGCAAAAGACAGTGATGTTATAAGAGCTGCAAAATTGGCGAATATTCATGAATTTATTATGAAGCAGCCAAAGCAGTACGACACAGTTGTAGGAGAGCGTGGTGTGCTTCTTTCAGGTGGTGAAAAGCAGCGCATTAGCATTGCGCGAGTCATTCTTAAAAACCCAAAAATACTCATCCTTGATGAGGCAACCTCCTCTCTTGATGCAGAATCAGAAAAAAGGATTCAGGAGGCATTCCGGGAGGTGGTAAAGAACAGGACGACGCTGGTCATTGCCCATCGCTTATCAACAATTAAGGATGCGGACATGATTCTTGTGCTCAAAGACCATCATCTTACAGAGCAGGGAACCTTTACTGATCTCATGAGAAAGAAAGGGATCTTCTACGAGTACTACCATACCATGTATGTTCCTGAGAAAAGAGGAAAGGAAAAAATAGAAAAAATGAAGGAAGAAATGAAAAAAGAGAAATAAAAAGTGAAGCATCACCACTTCGAATCATTCTTGAGGCTATTCTTCTTCATCAAAGTATTCAGTAAATTCGTCGCTGGCGCCTGATAAGTCAACTTCGTCTTCAGAGAATGAATCGTAGTCCTCAAACTCGTCCTCCCTTCGATGCCTACCCAAAGGGTCACCTCCTTTTTGATTTTTAGA
>JACOVM010000025.1 GCA_016177345.1 Candidatus Woesearchaeota archaeon
TGTGGATTGTGCGAATAAGAAATTAAAGAAAACGAGAGAAAAAATAAAAAAAGTAAAAAAGGCTTTTGAAGCCTTTTGTGTCCTTTAATGCTTCTTTCTGAAGAGCACTACTAAGAGCACTACTAGCACAACCAAGAGGATCAGCACGACAGCGCCTAATCCAACAAGGTAGCCGAGCCCAACACTCTCATCATCTACTGGAGTTGTTGGTGTCCTTGGTGTTGGCACAGTAGGTGTGCTAGGCTGCGTTGGCGATGGAACAACAACGACGCGGTCATTGCGCTCCTCGTCTTCATCAGCATCACGAGCGTTTCTTGTTTCCCTGTTGTCTGCATCACTATCAAACTCTTCATCACAGTCAGGGACGGTAACAGTGCTCTGCCGAATGTCGCTGAGCTTGTTATTGTCGTAGAAGGTTCTGACTTCTACTTCGTATACGCCTGGCTTTGCATCTTCTGGCACTGTGAAGGTTAGTGTCTGTGATTCACGGTCATCTTCACCAACCTCAATCTCTTTTTGGGAGGTGACAATGTTCATTTTTGGAACCTTCACTTCGACAGCTACTTTTTTTTCATCTTTACGTCCAATATTTCTGTACTGGACATCAGTTTGAACAGTCTTAGCCCCAGTGCAGCTTAAGACACTTGGTGTTACGATAACGTCACTGATCGGCAAATCATGGTTTTCTCTGGTGATTTCAAGATCTACTGTCCATCGCTCGCCCATCCATGCGCCATTTTCATCCTGTCCTTGGACTTCAATAGTCATGTCAACGGTGCCATGGTTGGCTTTCTCATCAATTTCAAAGGTGATAGTTTCTTCGTCAGTGTCATCTGGACTGATGCTTCCAAGGGTCTCACGCTCGTTCGTGCGAGCATCCCTATCTTTTATTTCAATTCTTATTTTCACGTCATCAATCTCAAGGTCTTCTTCATCACTGTCAGAATATTCATTTTCAATTGTAATCCTTGCTTCAACAATATCACCTGGTTTTACGTCTTTTACGTTATCCCCATCATCAGCGCTTTCACAATTATTTTGGAAGCAGATGTCTACATCATCAAGGCGAAGCATGTTAATAGCTTGCATATTGACTGGGGTAAGCTCTGTTTCAACAGCAGCTCCGGTAGAATCTGTTCCTCGTACTTTGAGATTTGCAACGAGCTGTGCTGCTGGCTTGAGTGTTTCTCGGTTTACCGCATCAAGGTCTTTTGGAATTCTTCCTTCAATGGTTACAGTAACTTGCTCACCAGCGGCTAGACTTCCTGATGCAGGAAGGTTAGTGAATCTGAATTGATAAGCTTCATCTCCAGTTCGTGGAACTACTTCTGAGACAACAGGAAGAAGGTTCGTTATTGTTGTTGTCCCATTGTTCTGGAGCGTAAAGGTTGTCCTTGCAAAAACATTTCTTGCTGTCGGAGAATCTTCAGCATCAGCTCTTGGATTACTCCTTGGCTGAGTCTCTGAGCCGATCTTAATACTATCCTCAACAATGGTGAGGCTTGCTGCAACAAGTGATGTCAATACGATTGATACTAGCACTGCTGCCAGAAGAATTACTCCAATTCGTCTCTGTGCGTTCATGGAATCATACCCCCAATTCTATAAATTTTCTATTGAGGAGTAGTACAACATATTTAAGTATTTGTATACTTGAGACTATACATTTTCATGAGATATGCCTTAAGACAGGCTATTGTCCCAGTTTAGGGGAGAAAAAGACGAACTCATTCAGTGGCGTTTAGACCTGTACTGATGCGCTTTAATTTACTTTGGCGGCCCTGAATAGAAGTATTTTTCAATAGAAATATCGCCTGGCTGCCAGCCACCAACACGTGGATTTTGTTTTGTCTCCTCTGTCTTGAGTGTTGTCTGCGGCTTTTCTTTCTCCTTCTCCAAGTATGTCTTTTGAGGAGCTGTCTTGAGCCTGCCGATCTCATCTGCCATCAGCTTCATTTGTTCCTGAAGCTCAACAATCGCAAGCCGATGCTTTTCTAGCTGAGTCGTTGTTTTACTAAGTTGCAGTTTCAGCTCTGTGCTTTGTTCTTGCTGAAGGAAAGGGGGGACTGTAGAAGCTGAAGAGCTCATTGAGACGGTATGGCTTTCTTGTGGTTCTTGTGCAGGCTTACCAGCAATCTGCCGTTGAATATCTGAAAGGTCTTTCTTTTTGTTCAGGTAAGAATCAGCTAAGCGAAGCGCCTCCTCTTTGTCAGATGCCATGCCATGCTGAAGAAGCTCTTGGGCAAGCTTGCCCACCCTCTGCACCATATCAACATCCATCATGGTAAGAAGAGGACAACTCTCTTTTTTTAAAGATTGTTGTAGCCAACTATGGAGGTTGAAGAGTGGGGGTTGGGATGTTTGGGGTTGTAGCTGTCATTCGTCTGTTTTCCCAGCTCCAAATTCTTACCTATTGGTTTAGCATAACATTTAAGAATCCCCCTCCTTATTATTCTTCAAGAAGAGGTGTTGCATGATTGAGTCTTTTGTAGAGATCAGTTTCATCATCATCATTACTGTTCTCCTCTCTGGACTCATGAGGCTTCTGCGGCAGCCACTTATTATAGGGTATATTCTTGCAGGAATCATCGTGAGTTCTCATGGATTAAACATCGTTGATAAGGTTGACTCGTTATCCACGTTTGCCAGCCTCGGCGTTGCGCTCCTCTTGTTCATGGTTGGCCTCAACCTGAATCCTCAAGTTATTCGAAATGTTGGAAAGGGAGCGCTTATTCTTGGTCTTGCCCAGGTTGTGCTGACAGCCCTTATTAGTGCCGGGATTGCGCTCTTTCTTGGATTTGGGATGATTCCTTCGCTCTATATCGCAGTAGCATTAACGTTCAGCAGCACTATTATCATTATGAAGCTTCTGTCGGACAAGGGTGATCTTGATACGCTGTATGGCCAGATTTCTGTTGGTTTTCTTCTTGTCCAGGATCTTGTCGCGATCATTCTTCTCATGCTTGTTCCTTCTGTTTCGCAGGGGGGTGTAAGCTTTGGCAGCTATGCCTTGAACATGATCGTCATTGGCTTAGGCCTCCTGGTAGTGCTCTTGCTGATCAGCTTGTATATTCTTCCCCATCTTGGCAGGGTGGTTGCGCGGTCTCAGGAGCTTCTCTTGTTGGCATCTCTTGGCTGGTGCTTCTTGGCTGCCGTAGTCTTTTATTCCCTTGGATTTTCCTTAGAAATTGGCGCTCTTGTCGCAGGAATAACTCTGTCTACCTCTCCATATAAATCAGAGATCAGCTCAAAGCTCAAGCCGTTACGTGATTTTTTCCTCTTCCTCTTCTTTATCATGTTGGGCACACAAATGACGTTTACCAATATAAGCACGCATGCCACATCACTGATTGTGTTTTCACTCCTTGTTCTTTTAGGCAAGCCAATTATTATCTTTATTATTATGGGAATGCTTCATTATACCAAGCGCACGAGCTTTCTCACTGGTATGATCAGCGCCCAAATTAGTGAGTTTTCATTGATTCTTGTCGCTCTTGGCGTTCAGCTCGGCCAGCTTTCTTCTGAGATATCCTCATTGGTTACTCTTATCGGGATTATTAGCATTGCTGGATCAACGTATTTTATCCTTCATGCTGAAAAATTGTATGCCATTTTTTCTCCATTGCTTTCAGTGTTTGAGCGTTCTGGAAAAAAGATAGAAGACCATGGCCACATGTCTGATAAGCCTGCTGACATCATTTTATTTGGGTATAACAGGATAGGCTATGATCTTCTTACCGCATTTCGAAAATTAAAAAAAAGTGCGATGGTTGTTGATTATAACCCGGATATTACCACAAAGCTATCGAAAGAGGGGATTCATTGTAAGTATGGGGATGCGAGTGATATCGAGCTTCTTGATTGCCTTCAGCTGGGCGAGGTAAAAATGGTTGTTTCAACCATTCCTGATGTTGAAACAAATATCATCCTCATCAATAAGGTTCGTCAGGCGAACAAAAATGCAATTATCCTTGTTGTTTCCCATCAGATTGAGGACGCTATGAAATTGTATGAGATTGGTGCAACCTATGTTGTTATGCCTCACTTCCTTGGGGGAAAACATACTGCAACTCTTATCGAAGAGTATGGCTTTGATCTTCAAAAATTTCTCAAAGAAAAAATTGTTCATGTGCAGCATTTGCGGCATCGAAAGGCGCTGGGGCATCGCCATCCTATCTATGAGCGGTAAGTTAGGGATGGACACTGGATAAATTACAGATAATGAAGAGCACTACATAAAAAATAGGATTGAAGAAGCATTCTAATCATAACTATTTCTTAATCGGTTTCTTGCCTTTATGTTTATCATGCATGTGCTGCTCAAGAGCCTTGACGTGCTTGTGGCAGAATTTGCATTTTCCTTCTGTTGTTGGCTTTACGTATTTGGGCTGCTCATGCCAGTTTTTATTGGTCACAAAATCTCTCTTTTTCGTCATGCTATTTTTGGTGTTGTTTGTCTTTATATGTTTTGCTGATGATCAGCGTTATTGAAAAGTCTTTTATATAACCTTAATTTCCCTATTGCCATGGCTTTAACTGCTTCAACTATATCATTGGAAGAGCGTCTTACCCATGCGCAGGATCTCGAATTTCAGGGTAAGTTCGTTGAAGCAGAGGCTATTCTTACAGAGCTCATTGATACTGCTGGTGAGGCTCGTGCAGACACGCCATACGAAGGATTTCAGCGCTCTGTTGCGCACAATCTTCGCGGCCTTGTTCGGCGGATGCAGGGAAAGCGCCTTGAGGCGATGATGGATTATATTACTGCTGGTTTGGTTGCTGCTTCTTATCGAAAGTCTGGTGTTCCGACGATTCAAGAGCCCCTGAGTTGGATTAATATTGCTGACTTGTATCGCGGGTTTGGCCAGTTTGATCTTGCTCGCTGTGCCTTAAACACTGCTAAAGAAACAAATATCTCAGGTGTTGACACAGAGATGGATTATGTGAAGGCAAAGCAGCTCGACCAGTTCGGCCTTGTTCGTGTTGCAGAACAAAAATGGACTGCAGCTATTGCCATGTACGAGAGTGCGCTAGAACAGGTATCAACCTACTTTGAGTTTATCGAAGAGGAGCGTGAAGAAGGGGCTAATGATGAAGATATTGAGGATATGCTTTCTGACTTGCAAATGTCTCGCCGTGACGTTGTCCGCTTAAAATCAAATATCCTTCAACACCTTGCTATCGCTATCGAATACTCTAAAAATGAAACAAGGTATGCTGAAGCGCATCAACTCCTTGATGAATCTCTTGAATTGGCAAAGAGTATCGATGACAAAACAGGCATTCTCAATGTGGTTACAGCGACAGCACGCTTGCGTAATCAGACTGGCCATCATTTGGATGCATTGCAGCTTTATAAGAACGCGCTGGAAGTTGTCGATGGAACTGATTATGCTCGTGGAAAGGCCACTATCCGTCTCCATTATGCAATAGTCTGCCTTGAGCTTCAGCTTTTAGATCAAGCTGCACCGCTTGTTGATGCATTTTGCAAAGATGTCCATAACGGCTCTACAGTACAGGGTGATTATCCACTATACGGGCCGTATGTTGATCGCTTAGCTGCGCTTGCAGAACAGCATCGTATGCCTCAACTTTCAGACATTAAGCAAGTGCAAGAAATAATGAAAGGAAAATAATCTTTTTAGATTTTTAGAAAACATTTTTTGATACCCTCTTATTCCATTTTACTTCTTCTATTTCTTCACGCCCCTGTTCCTGTTTGCCGTGCCCGTGCTTCTTTTGCCAATTGAACAACGTGATTAACTTCCTGTTGTGACATTGGCTTTTCTTCGAGCACAGCTAGAAGGCTTTCTCGATCATAGAACGCGTTAATCGTTCCCTCTGGCCTTCCACTGGTATAGTGGACTCTTTCCCGTTCGAGCCTCGGCCGATAATCGTTCATTGCGTCTTTCCCGACAACCACGGTAACATGGATATTCGGATCTTCTTTTCTAAGGTCAGCTGCTGTTTCTAGAAGCTCTGCACCATGAAGGAACCCCTCAGGATTATCCGGAAGCGTGATAACTATTCGGCCATATCGTCCATGAACCTTGCTCGTATGGTACATCTCTTGGGCTTGTTTTCGTGAGCCGGCAACAACAACTTCGTACTTTCCAGATTGTTCAAGCCCATGGGCAAGCCTAGAGATGTCACTGCATCGCTGCTCGAGGTCTTGATGAGAAATATGGAGGTGGGGGATGTTTCCAACAAGAAGAAGCCGCTCTCGAGGCATCGCTACCTCAGTGCCTGAGTTTGATGCTACTCTCAGTTGTTCAACCCGCTCTAAGAGCTGGTCTGGGTAGTGTGTATCTACCATGAGATAACCATCTACTATTTCGTATGTACCTCTTTGTGGGGCTTGGTTCATGTTCAGCAATAGGCAAACAAGGAGGTCAAAACAGAGGGTATTTATAAGCTTTTGGCATAGACGGGCTTTGTAGAAAATCTTTCTTCGTTTTTAGTCGTCAGATCCTCATTTTGACTAAAATCTAGGCGACATTTTCTACAGAGCCGCATAACTGTTGTGTCCTCAAAGAACTACCGAACTATCTCCTGTACTGTTCATGCTCGTGGTGGGTATTGCCTTTCTTATGCACTACTTCCTCAAAATCACCCATTTTTAATGTTCCAAGAAGGAAGATAATCATAAAAACAATGTACTCTAAGTAACCTGTTGTTGGAATGAATGGCCTGGTGAGAAGGCCAATAACGACCATGGCAGTTGATGCGTGAAGCCCGACACGAAACATGTCCTGATATTCAATACCGAAATGAGCAATTCTTGCAAGAAGATAGCCTATTACTGATGCAATGAGGATAATAACTATGTATTTAAGGAAAAAGTATAAGAATCCTGCAACAAAAATAACGGGGGCTGTAATAACTGCAAGCATTCCAAACAAGCCACTTAATTCATTGCCTTTTTGCAGAAGGTTGTCATCATTCCTGATTACACGCCGTTGAGCATAGGGGTAGGGCTGATAATATAATTCGTTTCCGGTGATAATAATAATCCCTTCCTGAACTGGTTTTGGATTGTCTATCACGTCAATTACGATAAGGGGGTTGTTTTTAGGAACCACAATAGGCTCTTTGAGCTTGTAATCTAAGCTGATCTGCAGCGAGTCAAACTTGTTGAGCTCTTTCTGGACATAGGAAGGAAGCGTAAGAAGCGATGGGATGTACAGGATGGAGGTAAGGAGAAATACCATAAACACCATTGATACGAAATAAAAAAGTGATTTTGATAATGTTGGCTCAAGGCGATGATATCTCGTGGGGTTTAATGAGGTGAGAAACATTGACCAAAACTCTTGGAGCCTGCCCATATTATGGTTAAGCAATTTCTCATTTATATATTTTGTTGATTCAAGCGGCTATTTCTTTCTTCTGTTCCCGGTGGTAATCTGTTGTCTCGCTAGGTGGGTATCGTAACATTTAAGAAGGAGAGTGAAACAATAAGTGGCATCCAAAGTTGAACAAAGGGTAGTTAAGGGTTCGATGATGATACAACGATTCAGTATGAGAGTGTTTCGAAACATAATAGGAAATATAATGGCAAGCCCAATTGTTATTAGTGGCATACTTTTATTCCTTCTTCTCGTACCTGGCTGCCTTCAGCTTCCACCAGATGATGTTCAGGCTGCTGGAAATAGCCTTTTTGTCTGGAACAAAGTATCGTCAGTTCCAGAAATGTATCGAGAGCTTGTCCGGCATGACCAGCATTATGGGGTAGACTTCAGAACAGAACGCCTCGACAAGGAGGTCGTGAATGCTGATATTATTGATGTCGTGATAAGTGACATGGATGTCCTTGTTCGGTCATTGGATAGTTCTGGAATTTCTGCTGAGGAACTTGCCTTAAAAGTTCAGAAAGACTTTGCAACACCGCAGGAGAATGAAGAAGATAAGATCCTTCTTCTAGCTCATGCCAGAAAGGCAATGCTCGAATCTGAAAAGCACTGGCAGCAGGGATATAAGTATGGTGATAAAGGGCTTGTTCGCGATGGCTTTTTCTGCTCTGAAAAAGAGTATATCACCGAGTCTCTTGACCATTTCTATCAGGCAGGGCACCTGGGGAGTAGGGCACAGTATTATATGGATATTCTTCTCTCCTCCTCACCTGAGGAAAACAGGCTGCTTCTTGGTATTGGCAGCGGTAAGATTAAATGGTATTACTCCCCCATCCCTGATGTCTTAAGAAATGTTATTTATGAGAGGGGCTTGCTGGAGAAGCATTGTTCTGGCGAAAATAGCAGCGACGTTCGTGTAGAAGTCTATGATAATTCTGAAGAGTCTCAAGGGGCAAGGAAGGCATCAGCCCCTGTATCGTGATCCCATGGCGCTTCGTTTTCCTTCTTCAATGGATGAATGTGTCTACTTTACTCGTCGGGCTACTAGCAAAGGAAAGATCATTGCGTGGGTATTTCGGCAGCAATGTGAAAAGTGCAAGAAGGGGGTGATGGGCAAGCCACTGGATGAGAAGACTGGCCGTGCTAAAATTCGTGCTCAAGAATATATTTGTCAAGCGTGTAACTACACTGTTGGAAAGGATGACTATGAGGCAACACTGACATGTAGTATCCAGTACGTTTGTGATGGTTGTGGTGCGTCAGGAGAAACCACTGCCCCTTTCAAGAGGAAAGTGTTTGAAGGAGTTCCAGCTATTGTATTCACCTGTGGGTCTTGTGGAAAAAAGCAGGGAGTTACCAAAAAAATGAAAGAAAGCAAGAAGAAAGGGGGCATGAAGGAAGGCGCTGATGTGGATGATGATGACTTCTGATAACATTTAGACAGCCAATGTTTTCTTCCATTTATTTATTTCTCTAGAAGTTTTTCAGCATTTTTATATGCATATTTTTCCTGTACATCAGGTGGTAATTTTCCAATAAATGCCCTGGCAAATTCTTCAAACAACATGCTGGTCTCTTCATCGAAGTGCCAGTCTGCTGCCCTATCTGTTCCCCATATAAACCTATCTGGATATTGTTCAATCGGGCCTTTCCACGTTATCACTGCGCTATTAAGCAGGGTGTTAAAGTCTTTTCTGAATTGAGAAACAAACCGTTCTTTTGGGCCATAGATAAACACACCTTTTATTGGGTAGAGTGTTGCTGAGTCTAAGGAGAAGTACACATTTGGATACTTACCCATCAATTCTGAGATGTATTCTGCGCTTTCATGCCCATGAATAAGAAATCTCACGTTTGGATTATGCTGAATCGCATTCTCTACTTTTCTACGTTGCCCATCATCTGGGTGAAACATGACTATAAATTTATGTTTCTCCGCAACATCATTAATTTCAAGCGATATTTTGTCATCCGGGGTTGCTCCTGGTCGTTCTGGGTCGTAAAAGACGATTTCTCCAAACCCATCAAATACTCCAGGATACGACGTTATTTTCTGATCTAATTCATCCGCTTCTAGCTCTGATGGGATAAGGAATAAGTAGAACTCTTTCGACCACTGCTTCTTGATGTCAGCTGCAATTTGCAGTGACCTGTCAAGATGTTCATACTCCCATAAGAAGAAGGCTATTGTTCCGATAACATGCTCCTTATCGAAAAAACATGAAATTTGTTCGAGGGTTACTTCCTCTCCAAGTACGGGTTGCCTCCATCCATTGTCAGGCTCATCAAAGGTATTTGGTAAATGGAAGTGGGCGTCGAATAACGGTCCTGTGTAATATGGCTGTGCATTGAATTGTGGAGAGAATACTCTGCTGCATGTCTGTTGCTTCTGTGTATTCTCTTCATTATCCTTGGTTGGGGAAGAGGTGATTACGGCAACCTTACCTATATTTTGTTCTTCGTCCTGTCCTTGAGAAGGGATTTCTTGAGTTTTTTTCTCATTTACCGTTATTGGTGGGGGTTCTTCTGGAGTTGCTGTTTGCCCAGTTCCTAATGTGTCTTGCTGTTGTTCTGGAAGAGGACCCCTATTCTGTTCTATATTCAAGCAGCCCATCAGAATCAGGGTTAGGACCAATAATGCAGCTACTGTTCGTTTTTTCATAATAAACAACTACCTTAAAGGGCTGATTTTTATGACAATATAACTAAATAATATAAAAAATGAAAGAAAAAA
>JACOVM010000026.1 GCA_016177345.1 Candidatus Woesearchaeota archaeon
TAAAAAATGAAAGAAAAAATTTACTTGCACATCTTCTTGCATTCTGGGCATCGCGCCTTGCAAAGGCCTGTTAAGCCGAAAAGCAGGAACGCTGCAGTCCACCACTGAACATTCCAGAATGTCCATGTGCCAAGGTCAACGAGCAAGAACAGTACGCCCAATAGAAGTAAGAGTACCGCACCGACTTGTCTGCATTTTGTGCATCCACATCCCATTGTTTCACCTCTTTAAGGATTGTTAACCACTTTTAGCCTGTGCAATATATAAATTTTTTGGGTTTTAGCGTGCTGTTGACTATCAACCAGCTATTTTTATAACAAAACTTGCAATGAATATTGTTGTCAAATTATCATCTAGCTTGTATGATAACAGCTCTGCTGCAGAAACGGCAATGCTTGCAATAAGCAGTGTTGTGGCTGTTGTATCAAGAAGCAGGAAGAGTGGCATGCTTAGTAGAAAGTTTGCTGCAAGCCCTGCGGTGGTTCCTTCCACCGTTTTTTCATGAAAGAGCCTGTGCTTTCCATAACTTTTACCATAGATTTCTGCAACTGCATCTGAAACAATAAACAGGACAGACGTGATGAGAACTATTGTTTTGTCAAACAGGTATATGCTTGCCGTGAGTGATATCAGCAGTGCTGTTGTTGTCGAGATTGTTTTTGTTTCTTTCTCCTTCACAAAAAAAGATACTGCCTTAAAGATGCTCTTGTTCAGTGCCGTGTTGCTGAGGCGCAGGACATCAATAAGGCCAAACAAAAGAAGAATTGGTCCTGTAACCCAAAGCGCAGTATCTCTTCCATGCCAAAAATAGACAAGAGGAAACACGATGCCGCAAAGGCGAATGAGCTTTCGTATCGGCTTGACGTCAGGCTGCTTGTGCTTGATTGTCCGATACACCATCATGCTAATTGCATAGGAGATAAGAACGAGAACAGCAACTCCAACAAATGGCAGGTACTGAATGATGGAGGCCATGGTAAGCCCAAGTGCTGCTCCGATTGACGTCGCCACTCCTTTTCCTCCACGAAAATGAAGGTAGATAGGAAAGATGTGGCCAAGGATGCTTGCTATGGCACAGAAATAAAGAATAATCGGTGTTCCATCCCATTTCCAGGCCACCCACACAGCAAGTGCTCCTTTGCCAGCATCAAGGAGAAGGGTGAAGAGCGCAGGGAGCTTGCCGAATTGGAATAACACATTGGTTGTTCCAAGATTTTTCGTTCCTACCTGTCTTAGATCGATCCCTTTCCATCTTCCAAAAAGGTGGCTGGGGGATAGCGAACCAAGGAGATAAGCGATTATCACAAGAAGTATATCGTTTGTCATTTTCAATTTTTGGTTGTTTTGAGTATATTAAATTTGTCTTTGGTTGAATTTCACCTCTTTTTTTAAGAACAATGCTAATCCCGCCACGCCCTTTGGGCGGGCGGGAACGAGCGGGACGTGCGCAGCCGCATTGCTGTTTCTCTTCAAATCCTTTTTTCTTGCTCCTTACCCTGTGTGGAGCAAGAAAAAAGGACATGAGCTATTTTTTGGTTGCGGCTGCGCTGCTACGCGTCGTTCACGCCGAGCGAAGCGAGGCCGTGAATAGCTTCTCATGTTCATATTTGTCTGGCAATCGACTTAGAAATGAAGAAGAAATGGGGATTCTCACAACCTTTATATACTGCTCTTTTTTATAAAGTGCCATGCCTCGCGTGCCAAAAAAAAAAATATCACGAAAGGCGCGAAGAGTATCTGCTCGTGTGCTGAAACGTGGATCTGGAAGAGTAAGTCGTCCTAAAAAGAACTCTAAAAAGAATCCTAAAGAGAATCCTAAAAAAAATAGTTCTCCAAAATCGGTTAAGCCAGCTTCCCAGAAAATTCTCATCACCAGCGCCATTCCATATATCAATAACATTCCCCACCTCGGCAATATTATCGGCTGTGTTCTCTCTGGCGATGTGTACGCGCGGTATTGCAGGCTGAAAGGGCATGATACCTTGTATATCTGTGGCACAGATGAGCATGGGACAGCGACCGAGGCCAAGGCGATTGAGGAGGGGCTCACCCCTCAGCAGATCTGTGATAAGTATTATGTTATTCATAAGTCAATCTATGAGTGGTTCGGCTGCAGTTTTGATACCTTTGGGAGGACAACCACTGCGCAGCACGCCGCGACGACCCAAGAGTTGTTCTTACGGCTTTATCAGCATGGGTATATATTGGAGGCTTCTGTCGAGCAGCTGTACTGTAATTCGTGCAAAACATTTCTTGCAGATCGGTTCGTGAATGGTGTATGCCCGCTTTGTGATTATGACAAGGCTCGTGGCGACCAATGTGATCAGTGCGGAAAGCTTCTCAATGCTGTTGAGCTCATCAAGCCCTATTGCAAGCGGTGCGGGTCATCCCCTGTTATTAAGAAAAGCGACCACTTGTTTCTTGACCTTCCAAAGATAGGCCAGAAGCTTCAGGCATGGGTGAAGAAACAATCTGTTGAAGGAGCCTGGCCGCAAAACGCGAAAACAGTAACTAATGCGTGGTTCACTGAAGGGCTGAAGCCGCGATGCATCTCCCGTGACCTTCGATGGGGTATACCAATACCATTAAAGGGATATGAAAAGAAAGTGTTCTATGTCTGGTTTGACGCGCCGATTGGCTATCTCTCCATGACTCAGGTTGCTCGAAAAGATTGGAGGGACTGGTGGAAGTTAAAAAAAGGAGTTGGTAAGGAAATAGATAAACGGGCGGATAAAGAATTGAACACTGTCAAAAACACTGTCAAGCTCGTCCAATTCATGGCAAAAGATAATATCCCGTTCCACAGCATTTTGTTTCCCGCAACACTCATCGGCGCCGATGATAATTATGTCCTTGTTCATCATCTTTCCTCTACAGAATATTTGAATTATGAGGGAGGGAAGTTCTCCAAAACCAACAAGACAGGGGTGTTTGGGGATGATGCAAAAACATCAGGCATTCCAGCAGACGTATGGAGGTATTATCTTCTCGTCAACAGGCCGGAGCAGGCTGACACAGAATTTTCGTGGGATGACTTTCAGGAAAAAAATAACAGCGAGCTGCTTGCCAATGTTGGCAATTTCGTGAACAGGACCCTTACGTTTTTACAGCGCCACTTTGACGGTGTTGTTCCAGCAGTGGCGTTGGCAAAAAAAGACCAGGAATTCCTGAATCATTTTCATGGAACAATCCACCAGGCAGGCAAGCTCTTGGATGGCGTGAAACTTAAGGATGCGCTTCGAACAGTGATGCAGGCCAGCAAATTAGCAAATGCGTACATTCAGGAAAATGAGCCATGGAAGCTCGCGTCATCTGACCAGGAGCGCTGTGCCACCGTCGTTGGCGTTTGCGTGAACGTAATAAGAAGCCTTGCTGTTGCCCTCCAGCCGTTCCTGCCGCATACATCTGCAATTATCTTTTCCCAGATGAGCCTTCATCAAGAACAATATGATTGGGATTCTGCAGTGAAGCTGCTCATTCCAGCAGGGCATCGAATTTCGAAAGTGTCCCCCTTATTTAAGAAGCTTGAAGATACTGACATTCAAGCCTTGCGAGCGCGATTTTCAGGACAGCAGAGGCCATTCCAAGATGGTCATAAGAGCCTTAATGGCCCTGCTGCAATCCAAGGCGTTAAAGGTGAAGGTAAATGTGAAGGTAAAGGTGGAAGTAATATGCGCACTATTAAGCAGCGGAGCACGCAGCAGAGCAACGACCCATTTTCAAAAGTTGACCTTGTTGTTGCTTGCATTGTTGAAGCGCAGCCTCACCCGAATGCGGACAAGCTGCTTGTGCTGCGCGTTGATACCGGAGATGGCAAGAGGCAGATCTGTGCTGGAATAAAAAAAGATTATCCATCACTACAAGAACTTGTTGGAAAGCGCATCATTCTGGTGAAGAATCTGAAGCCAGCAAAGCTTCGCGGCGAGCTCAGTGAAGGAATGCTGCTCGCTGCCAAAGATGCGCAAGGAAAGCTTGCCGTGCTGGAAGCCCCAGACGCAAAAGCAGGAGATCACGTCAAAGCAGATGGCATGGGTGGCATGATGTGGAAACCTCAGGATCTTGTGTCATTCGAAGATATTGAACAGCTTAGCCTTCGTCTCCAGCATGGCAATGTGATGTACAAATCCTCTGTTCTGAAGGCTGCAGGAAAGAACCTTGTTGTCCATGGAATTCGCGAGGGGACAATCGGGTAGGGTGTACTAAATTAGGCTGCTAAGCTGCGGCAGAATGAGCTTATTTTCTGAACTTATGCCTAAATCTATAGACTAAATATAGTGTTCCCCCAGCAGAAAGAACATCAGCTAGCCCAGCATAAAGAACCTCAGCTAGTAATGTGGATGGAAGGGATTTTACATTATATGTGCTTGTTGTTATTACGATTGGCAGTAGAAATATTACAAGAAAAAGAATACACCTTCCTTTTTGAAACGTTGGTTTTACTGGAGATAAAAAGTCTATCATGGAGACGGTGAGGGTTGTCAAAATTCCACTAACAAAAATGCAAGCAAAAGCGAAGAATGGGAATGCTTTAGCTATTAAAGAATCATTTGGGGCTGCAGTAAACATAACTGCAACGACAAGAATAGAAAAGAGGGCAGAAGCGCGAAAAAATAGGGTTATCAGTAAATAAAGTATGCCTCTTATAACTCCGAGAAGTATTTTTTTAGATGTTTTTTCCATATATTATCTATATAACTGCTACCTCTTATAAATCTATCTTTCCGTGTTTTGAACTAAAAAGAACTTCAAAATTTTTCAACACCCTCTCAAAAATAGAAAGATTTATATACGAGTATATAATTAGCTATAACTGTCTATAAGTGATATATAATGACTACAACAACTATACAATTAGACAAATCATTGGTTAAGTCCTTGAAAGAGGTGCAAGAATACCCTCGGCAAACATATAATGAGCTGATCAAGCACATGGTAAAAGTCTTCAAGACTGCTAAAGAAAGCAACCAATATGATGAATTTTTGCACAAAATCCAACAAGCTAAGATGAAAGAATTATGGGATAATACAGAAGATGAGGCTTGGGAACGTGCTTAAACCTGGTGATGTTGTTCTCGCAGCTGTTCAATTTACTGATACCTTTGAGGTAAAAAAACGTCCTGCCCTTGTCTTGTTTGAAGAATTTGGCAATGTCGTTGTTGCTGGAATCACCAGCAATGCTGAAATGAAAGGTGTTTCTTTATTGAAGAAAGAGGGAGCGATAAAAGATAGTATCATAAAGCTCAATTACATTTTCACTATTTCTCAAGCAATGATTGAAAAGACACTGTTTTCTTTATCGGCAGAAAAGAAGAAAGAAGTGTATGATGCACTAGTTGGAAAGCTTGATGGGCTGCGATAAGGCCCTGTAGGGCTGCCCTCGAAGATTTCCGGGCTGCTAAGCAATTGGATATTTTAATTCTTAAAGGATATTTCAGTTCTTAAATAACCCTAAATAATTCCGTAATCAACTGCTTTTCATCTCTATATTCCACACATTTGTGTTGATAACAATCCTGTATTTTACCGCTATGGTTACTGCAATAGATTTGTATCGAATTCGCAGGAAGCTGTTTCCACTTGATCTTCTGTGGGGTGTGGATGATATGCCAATGCTTCATAAATATTATGAGATTATAAAAATCATGCTGCAATGGCTGTTTATATTCTTCACCTGCATCTGCCGTCTCGTATTCTTTTCCCGGGATTCCTTTTTCAAGGATTATCTCTGCTCTTCGCTTTGCCATCGATGCTAACGATGCACTCGATGGGGTTGGGTGATCATATGTCTGTGCTGGAATTTCCATGAAATCATTATTTTTGCTTTCTATCCATTGTCCACTTTTTGTCCGCTGCCTATTATGAAATTTTTGTAATTGAGCATACAACGCGGCAATGAGGTCTTTAAGCTCTTTGTCTTCACTATCCTCATCAGTTTCTTCGTATAAATAGGTTGCTAAGAGGAGCACGGTAGCATAATCTTCCAAGAATTCACCTGGTTGTAATTTTCCATTATAAGAGCTGTGATGCACTATCCCTTCTCGGTAATGTTGAGCCAAGATATTGCTGAATAAAAGCTTGGCCTTGACTTTTGCCACATCAATATCACAATGCCGGTACGCCATAAGAAGCCCAATGCCTGCCAAGGCATTCCAGCTGGTAACATATTTTTTATCAGTAAAGGGCTGTTTTCTTTTTTTGCGCAGCTGCAGCAATTTTTTTTCAATGTCTGGAAGAAATGCATTGGTGCGCTTGATAAGATGGGTTTTCCCCTCAACGTTTTGTCCCAGTGCATCCAGTATGTATACTTGCTGAAATTGCCGGTATTCTTCCTCAGTTACATCATCCTTAGTTAAATGCTGTTGTAATTCTGCAGCATCCCACACATAGGTGCTGCCTTCATGATGGTCAGTGTCAGCATCGTGTGCAGCATAGTACAGATTGCTTGCGTAGCTATCTTTGTAACTATCTTCTAAGCAGGTTATTATCTTTTCGGCGATAGTTTTGTACGCTTGCTTTTTGAGTATCTTATAAGCCAGGCTATAGACCCACAGATGCATAGCCTGGTCGTAGAGCATTTTCTCAAAATGAGGAATAGTCCAGGATTCATCGACACAGTAGCGATAAAATCCTCCTTGTAAATGATCGTGCAATCCTCCCTTTGCCATGGCCTCTAGAATTTTTTCAAGAATATCTTTAATATCTGTATTGTTGTTCTCCTTGTGTTGTTCATACCAGCTCAGAAAGAATAATAAGGTGTTATGGGGTGGAAATTGAGGGCCTGGGGTAAAACCTGCTCCGCCAAAATGAGCTTTTATTTCAGTGATAAGATCCTGTTCTGTAATATCATCTTGCTTCTCTTGCTGGTGGGTATGATTGGGGTAGGCTGGAACATGATCAGCATGTTGGTTATATGATTGCTTCACGTGCTGTAGTAGATCTAAGAATCCCGGTAATCCATAGCGAGGAGTTGGGGGTACATATGTTACTGCAAGAAATGGCTTTTGATCTGCTGCTAAGAACACATTTAGCGGCCATCCTCCCCCACCCTGTGTTTTTTGGCAAAAATTCATGAAGTAATGATCAATATCTGGCCGTTGCTCTCTATCTATTTTGATGCACACAAAATGCTGGTTAAGAAACTGCGCGATTTCTTTGTTCGAGAAAGCTTCCTGGGCCATGACATGGCACCAATGGCAGGTGGCATAGCCTATTGATGCTAAGATTATTTTATGATTTTTCTTGGCATGCGCTAGCACTTCGGTAGACCACTCTTGCCAGTGGATCGGGTTGTCTTTATGCTGTTGTAAATAGGGCGATGTGGATTTATCAAGGTTATTTTGGTTGAAGTTGATCATTTTATTATGTTATTTTTTATTATGTTATTTTTAGGGTGTGTTATTAATTGATGTTAGTAATTAGTGGGTATGATGTTGTTAATTAGTGGATGGTATCAATCAATTTGATATCTTCATCTGATAGGTTAAAATCGAGTTCAAGGTCATCTTTCATATGGGCAGGATTGGTTGTTCCTGTTAATGGCAATATCCCGATGTGCATTGCAAATCTGAAGATGATCTGCATTGGTGTCTTGTTCAATCTGGCTGCAATGTGCTGCACGCGAGGCAGCACAAACGAATTTGCCGTGAGCAGCGAAAACCCCTGGTAGATGATGCCCTTTCGTGCGCAGAATTGCCGTACCTCTCTATCCCAGCCTAACTGTGCGTAGCACCTATTCTGTACAAACGCTGGCTTTACAGCAGCTTTTTCATACAGCTCTTGCACTTGTCCAAGATTAACATTACTGGCTCCGAGATGATGGGCTTTCTTTTCCTGATGGATTTTTTCCATTTGCCCCCACGCCTGCCAGTCAGCTGTTGTTAACCCTACATAAGCTGATGGGCCATGCAAGATATACGAATCAATATAATCTGTCTGCAAGTGCTGCAGTGAACTTTGAAATGATTGCCGTACCTGGGTGGCATAATCAGCATGTGGATCGTATGGCACTCGATGGTCTTGCCCGTCAACATAGGTGAATTTAGTTTGTAGAAAGAGCTGGTCTCGGGCAATGCCGCTTTTGATGATCGCATTGCCAACTGCAGCTTCGTTATAATGCTTGCGCTGGTTGGCAGTATCGATCGCCCGGAAGCCAGCCTTGAGAGCAGCAAGAACAAGTTTTTCTGTAGCATCTTCTTTCCAAGCAGTGCCATAGATGATTGAGGGGGTATTAATGGATGGGATGTCCATGTGTACTCTAAAAATGTTCTCTTATTTAATGGTGATGATTAATGATGATGTTTATTCGCTGGTTTCTTCTTTATAGAGCAGTTTTTGGGTGAGCCTTGGAGGTTACTCAATTCTCCAGCTTTATCGCATCGTACCGAAAACAATTCGTCTGATGATCATTTACCATTCCAACTGCCTGCATGAATGCATAGCAGATGGTGGAGCCGACAAACTTAAATTCTCTCTTCAGTAAATCTTTGCTCATGGCATCTGACTCTTTTGTTGTTGCTGGAATATCCTTCATTGACGTGCACCTGTTTTGTATTGGCTTTCCTCCAACGAATTGCCAAATGTACGCATCAAAAGAACCAAACTCTTTCTGAACCTGAAGAAAGCTTTTAGCATTTACAATTGTTGCTTGGATCTTCAGGCGGTTGCGAATAATACCGGGATTTCCGAGAAGGCGCTTTATATCATTCTCATCGTAGTTGGCAATTCTTTGCGCGTCAAACCCACCAAATGCATTCCTATAATTTTCTCTTTTGTTAAGAACTGTTTGCCACGTCAGCCCTGCCTGTGCTCCTTCAAGAATGAGAAATTCAAAAAGCTTTTTGTCCTCATGCACTGGCACGCCCCATTCCTCATCATGATATCTGATCATGGGCTGATTATCGCCTGGCCAATCACAGCGATTTCTCATGTTTATATTTCTCATGTTCATTAGTCTTAGCGCTGATTCTTTAGCTTATTAAAGTTTTCTTTTGAAGGGGCTCTGTAGAAAATTATAGTGGCACCCCGAATCATGAAGACATTTTCTACAGAGCCATAACTTTCCATAACTTTAAATAAGAATGGGATTATCAACTATTATGGCGGCCATGCTCTTTTGGATTGCTGCGTTATTCTCTGAAATAATCGGTACGACTGCGGGATTTGGCTCTTCAACCATGTTTTTGCCTCTTGCGCTATTCTTCTTTGATTTCAAAACAGCGTTGGTTCTTGTTGCAATTTTTCATGTATCAGGTAGCATAGGGAGGATTGCCTTTTTTCGCCATGGGCTGAACAAGCGGTTATTGCTCATTTTTGGAATTCCAAGTGTTTTGTTGACTATTGTTGGTGCATTGCTGGTGAATTACATCTCTCAGCCAATGTTAAAGCTTATGTTAGGGCTGTTCCTCATCATCTACACTCTTATCTCGTGGAGCGATGGCTTTTTTGTGAAGCCTACGAGCATGAACAGCATCATTGGCGGTGGGTTTTCTGGATTTTTTGCCGGCCTTATCGGAACTGGTGGGGCCCTGCGCGGCGCATTTTTAACCTCCTTTAAGCTTGAAAAATCAGTTTACATCGCGACAGCAGCAGCGATCTCTTTGGCTGTGGACATAACGCGAATACCAATCTATTTGAAAAGTGGCTTTTTATCGCACGATTTGCTTTATCTTATCCCAATATTGTTCATCATTGCCATTGTTGGCTCGTTTATTGGCAAAAAAATTGTGTACAAAATACCTCAAAAGATATTTAGAAAGGTCGTTTTAACAGCCATAAGCTTGGTAAGCTTGAAGTTTATATATGAAGGAATAATGTACTTGTTTTAGAATTAGGCACTTTTTGTTTTAGAATTTTTTTAGAAATGGCTGCAGTATCTTCTTGTTTTATAGCTTGGTTTTCAATACCCTTCTTGCAACAGCGCTTCCCAATTTACTTGCCCGTGGCAGGAAAAGTGTCTACAAAGTAGTACTGTAAGCACTTTGTTATAATCTATTCTAGTTCCTCTCGTTCATAACAACAAACTTTTTAAATAGAATCGTGTTGAATTGTGCTGTTCGGGGTTTAGATATGTATTTTCAAAAAAGAGGGCAGGTGGCAGTATTTATCATTTTAGGCGTTATACTCTTGTTTGCTGTCCTTTTTATCCTTTATCTTCAGCAGCACGCGACAGTAGTGCCGGGAGAGGACATTCAAACAGCTGTCTTGGAAACTCCTCCCCTGCTCATGCCGGTGCGTGAGTATATGGAAGAGTGCCTTCGCCAGGTTGGAAGGGATGCGATTGTCTCGATAGGCATGCATGGGGGCTATATCGGGCTTGGTGAGAGATATGACGAGTACACTGGCGGCCCAATTCCCTACGATACTTCAAACCTTCTTCCAACAGAGTTCTCTGCAGTAACCATGTCCTCAACAGGATCGTGGGTGGTGCCGTACTGGTGGTACTTGGCAAGCCCGAACACGAATGAGAGGGGCTTTGTGTTTGACAGCGAGAAGCCAGAGCTTATGGGGGAGGATGGCACGACGATCCAGTCGCAGATCGAGCATTATGTAGAAGGCCACTTGAACGATTGCCTCAAAGATTTTTCTCCATTTCCTGAACAAGGGCTTCTGGTAACTCCAGATGCGAGCATTCCTGAGGTAACAGCAACCATTCTTTCAGACCATGTTTCAGTGAGTGTGTATTACCCCTTGACTGCCCAGCCTGCTGATGCAGTGCAGGATGCTCAGGAATTCAGGTCTGCTATTCGCCATGACTTCCCAATCGATCTTGATGACATATACCAGCTTGCTTCTGACATTACCTCAACGCAAGTCAACACTGGATTTTTGGAGCAGGCGCTCATGAACGCTATTGATGTGAATTCGATCACGATTAGCGAGGACAACCTTCCTCCAACAAGCGGTGTCGGGTTTGATTTTGCCCCCCCAATCTGGACCCGGTTTGAGGTGCAGAAGCGCATCGAGCAGCTTCTTGCAAACATTGTTCCTACGATGGGTGTGCTGAACACGAAGGGAGCAAGGCCGTTCATGGTTCCAGGCAATGAAGAGGGAACGTATAACATGAGAACATCGCAGCTGTACAACAAAAACATCCTCTTGTTGGAGAACAAGTATCTGGACACGGAGGTTTCTTTTTTGTACAACGATTGGCCGATCCATTTCAAAGTCATGGACGGAGAGATCATCACTGCGCGAGATAATATTGGTGTGCCAGTCTTCAGCTTGTTCATGCCCTACCAGAAGTATGACTTGCCGTATGATGTTTCGTTCCCTGTTGTTGTCCGCCTTCATGATGATGCTGCATTTGATGGAGAAGGCTATGACTTTTATTTTGCGTTGGAGGGAAATGTTCGCAATAACGAGTATCTCACGTCTGATGCCACGTTCCTGCGGCTTCCTGCCCAGCCAAAGCAGTCATTGTTGTGTGATATCCAGCAGCGCACGAGTGGAAATTACACGATTCGTGTTGTTGATGGGGTTTCTGGCGCTCCGCTCGATAACGCAGTTGTTAAGTTCACGTCCAGCGGAGTGATGTGCGGCATTGGAACAACAGAGGTTGAGTATGTTGCTGGTGAAGGCCCAGTTCCCGGGCTTGTTCGGCCCCCTTCAGCCCCTCCCCCTCAACTACCACCACGCCCCCCTCCACTTTCACCTCCTGCAGCATGCGTTCCCCCGGCGCGAATGTCCCCTGTTGATTATGCAACCTGCAATGATGCAATAATTTATTTCGGTGGGTTTACCGGCACTGGGTTCTGCGCTCCTGAATTTGAGAGCAAGATTTGCGGATTATGCGCAAATGCCTGCAATGAGGAGGAGCTGCGCCAGCCACCTTATATTGCTGAGACTATCATCCAGGCATCTGGCATGAACGGGCATACAACGTACGGCGCTGTGTGTGCTGCGTGCTCTGGGGGAAGCCTTTCTTCCCCTGTTGGAACTATGATTACTGGGTTTGCTAGTTTTACCGGGGCAAGCTCTCCAAAATCCATTACTGTTCCTGTTGCTGGCGCCGCTGGTGCCATCACTGGTGCTGCTGTTTACGATTTGTCTAGTGGTAGTGGGTCAGGCAGTGCTAGTGGTGGAAGTAGTAGCGGTGGCAGTGGCGTGTCGCTGAGCATTCCAACCCTTGCGCCAGGCTCCTTTGTGAGCAAGTTTCCCATGGGCGCGATCGGCTCGCTGATCGTGGACAAGACAGGATATTCTACCTTTGTTGAAGACATTTTTGTTCCAAACGATCGAGGCGGCGTTATTGAGGTTCGCCTGAACCGAAAAGTGGAAGTTCCTGTTGACATAGTGAAGCGCAATATTGTATATGATCAAACATTCCATGGATATACTGATCCTGCAAGCCCTCCATTATCTCGTGATCATCGTGAAGGTGGTTCCGTGTGTGGCAATACCTTTGTTGAGGAGGGGGATGAAGCAACTGGAACACCGCCAGAATTTTGTGATGACGGCAACACGCTGTGGGGTGATTCCTGTCCTGGAGATTGCCAGCGCATCACACTTCCTGAAGGGTGGGATGTTGACACGAGAAACGTTGAGCCTCTTGACCCAAATGATGAAGTCATTATAATTCTCGAAAAAGTGCGAAAGCATCCGGCAGAGCTCCCCTTCATCCAGGTCATCGAGCAGTATGCTGAGGGAGACAAGTTCACGGAGACGGTCGAGCTTGTTCCAGGTGATTATACCGCAACAGTTTTCCTGGTTGGCCATAACAAAAATATTATTATTCCAAAACAAAACCTTTGCCCGATTGAGATTCCCATCGAGGCTTGTGAAGTGGACGAGTTTGTCATCGCTGGAGATAGCAGGCAAGGCCTTCCTCCACTGAGCGACTATGAAGGGCTTGACCTTTCCCAATTCAGTGCAGAGGATCTTGCGAATTATGATCAGCTCCAGCGTGAAGGAATTCCGTTGCCTGACGATGACAACAGCTTCATGTTTGGCTATTACAAAATGCCGGTAACGATTTCCAGTAATATCTATCATGGCAATGTTGCCCTTCGCCTCACTGCCCTCTCCTTTGATCTTGCGTCAAAGCCAGAAGAAGAGCGGTCGTTTAATGACTTGAACGTGATTAGTAAGTATAGTGCGTACGTACACAGGTACAAGTCGAGATTCCTTCCCAAAGTGATTCCATTGAGCGAGGTGGCAAGCTCATGAAGATTTCATCCATTCCATCCATCCCGCTTATGACGATCGTTCAGCGTGCGCTCTTGATGATCTTCCTGGTGGTAACGTTCCCGATCACCAGCCTCGGCGTCAGCGCCATTGAGATAACTCAAGTGAAGAGTGTGGTGGTTGACGTTGATGGCCCGTTGTACAGCGAGGTTGACAATGTCATTCGCGCGATAGAGTCAAATCATCCCCTAACTATTGTTGCTCTCGTCAAAACAGATACTGATGCGCCATCAATTCCTGCAGACAAGCTTCCCTATGTGAAGCTTCCAGGAGGGGCAGAGTTTGTTCGAATGCAGGCGTGTGATCTTGAAGGAAGGGACGCCCGCCACTTTAATTGTGAAAAGGACACCATGCTTACTCCAACCGGAAGTGAGATGAGGTTCGATGTGTGTGCGCTTGGAACTGGAGAGACGAGTGGAGACACGAGCGACATCTGCAATTCTGGCATCCTCTATGTTGACGGTGAAGGCCCGGTCCTGTCTGGTGTTCCAACCGATCGTGTTGTGACGCGGGATGATGAATTGGCCCTGCGCTTTTCTGTACGAGACATTACCAGCTTTGAAGAAACAGAGAATGTATGCTCTGGGGTTGCTTCTGTTGCCGCAAACGATGGAAGCGCTGACCTTGGCGAGCTCACGTTTGATGTTCCAGGATGCACATCAGTCCCCGGCATTCCAGGGTGCACGTGCGACCAGAGCGTGAGCGGCTTTGTCGTTGACCTCAGCAGTTTTATTGATGGGGAAGAAACA
>JACOVM010000027.1 GCA_016177345.1 Candidatus Woesearchaeota archaeon
ATATATAAATGTCCGGTTTCTATTGCTGCTTCGGTGATTATATGGATACAGGACCTCACTATGAAGTACGAGACAAGAGCCTTGCAAGCCAAGGCAAGATGAATATTGAATTCGCTGAGCAGCACATGGGGGCGCTCATGACTGTTAAGAAGCGATTTGAGCAGGAAAAGCCATTTACTGGCGTTCGCATTGGCATGGCGCTTCATGTCACGAAAGAAACCGCAGTTCTCGTAAGAACGCTTCGCGCTGGTGGAGCTGAAGTCGCTATTACTGGCTGCAATCCTCTTTCAACGCAGGACGATGTCTCCGCAGCACTGGCAGATGAAGGAGTTCACGTTTGGGCATATAAAGGAGAAACAACGGAAGATTATTACCGATATTTAGCCAACGTTATTTCATTCAGGCCTAATATCACGATCGATGATGGGTGTGATCTTGTCACGGAGATTCATACCAAGCATAGCCATCTTATCCCAACTATTATTGCGGGGTGTGAAGAAACCACAACAGGGATTATTCGGTTGAAGGCAATGGTCAAGGATCATGCGTTAAAATATCCCATGATTGCAGTTAACGACAACAAAACAAAGCATCTTCTCGACAATTATTATGGAACCGGAGAAAGCACGCTTGACGGAATAAAGAGAGCAACAAATATTCTTTTTGCTGGAAAGCATGTGGTGGTTGTCGGCTATGGAAGCTGTGGAAAAGGCTTTTCCCTTCGTGCAAAAGGACAAGGCTCTCATGTTATTGTAGTTGAAGTAGATCCGTTCCGTGCACTTCAGGCAGTCTATGATGGGTATCAAGTTATGCCGATGAGCGAGGCAGCAAAGCTTGGTGATCTCTTCGTGACGGTAACCGGAAACAAGCATGTCATCAGAACAGAACATATGAAGATGATGAAAGATGGAGCCGTGCTTGCCAACAGCGGCCACTTCGACCTTGAAATTGATGTCAAAGGATTAAAACAGATGGCATCCTCTTCTCGCCGAATCAGGCCCTTCCTTGATGAGTATATTGTTCAAGGAAAGAAGCTATTCTTATGCGGTGAAGGAAGGCTTGTCAATCTTGCTGCTGCAGAAGGCCACTCTTCTGAAGTCATGGCAACAAGCTTTTGCGGACAGGCATTAGCGTGTGAATACGTAGTAAAAAACAAGGGAAGAATGCCCGTGAGTGTTATTCAACTTCCTGAAGAGATTGATGACATGATTTCACGAATGCAGCTGAAGGCGCTCGATATTCATATCGACCAGCTTACAGAAGAGCAGAAAAAGTATATGTCCTCCTGGCAGGAAGGAACATAAATAAGGAGTATGATACAGATGAACGAAGAAAGCTGTTCATGCCAATTCTCTTGTCCAATAATGGGTAACTGCTAATACACTTAAGCCAATAAGGATAGAGATCCAGCCACTGACGACTTTGCTCTCCGGAAGAAGATATGCCTCCATCAGCACCCAGGTTCCTCTCCAAAAAGCGACAACAGCAATGCCGATTAAGAGTGTGAACAAGGCCTGCTTTATGGGCTTCATCTTTTTAATTCGATGGAACATACACTGTTTTTGGGCATTTGTATTTATAACATTTTTGGTTTATGACAGAGGTGTGGGATCCACTACAGAAACAGGATAGAAAAACAGTATAAAAAGCGAGCAAATCAGCTGGAATAATCAGTCAGCATTTCACTACTTCTTTCGCACTGGCCTCAGTGCTCGTCCAGAGCATTTTCTACAGGATGCTTTCCCAGAAAGAACCTTTCTATTTGGAATTCTTGTTTTTCGCTTGCATCGCCTGCAGACGAAGATGTTCTTGAACAATCGTGCATTTGCTTCAGGAAACTTGACCATGGGAGTATTCTCTTATTTTTTAATTTCTTATTTTTTCTTTACCTTCCTTTACTTCCTTTCTTTACCGTTACGTTGCCTGTTTGATTTGCTTCATGACCTTCGTGCCCATCATTTCCCAGTAAACAACAACAGTCCCTTCAACACAGTCGTTCTTGAGCTCATCTGGGATCTCCAAGTCAAAGGTTTCGTATGTCTCTGTATCCATCACATTTGCCTTATTGCCAGAAATACTTAGCACTTGGGCGTTCTTTTTCTCCACAATGGGAACAGGAATACTATCATGGCCTGGCATGACAATAACCCGTGTTTTGTCATCCAATAAGCCAACAGCTGTTAAGCGCACTTTGGCGTGGCCATGCTTCCCTGGCCGTGATGTTTGCGTGTCTGTTACCCTGCAAGGAAATCCGTCAATCACGACATAATTCCCTTTTTGAAGGTCTCCAACGCTAACTGGTTTTGTGTCTCCATCACCCATATCTAACCCTCTAGTTTCTCAGAATATTTGTTGTTGTTTGGTATGGGTATTTAAAGGTTTCTATCAGTGCAGTTTCCTTCCTTATCGCACAACTAACTCTAAGTATCGGAAGGAAACTGCACTGCTTTTTAAGAATAGTCATCCGTCGGTACAACTACGTCGACGTGTTGGATTGGGGTCTGAGCTTTGCTCAGACCCCAAGTAAAAATGACGATTCCAAATTTACAGCTGGTCCCTGGTATCAAGCCATTGCGCTGCGAAGATACAGCAGGGAGTGGTACACGCAAAACTCGCCATCAGTGTTACACGCAGGACTGGGTGTAGGAACAGACGCGATGCGAGTTTTGTTTGGTTCGGAGCCCCAAATCCAGATGATACCATTTAATAGGGCTGTGATAGCAAAACTTTAAATATATCATCATCTCTATATATCCTGCTGAATATTTTAGGGAGATGGTGGTTTGCTTATGGTTAAACAAGGAGAAGATAGTTCTCATTTGATTACGAATGCGTTACATGATTCTGTAGAGTGGGTTCGCCAATATAATCAAAGAATAGAGGACGAGCGCCAACGGTATAGAGGACAACCACTAAAAGTATATGGCGCGAGCACTCCACCAGAACAAGTAGTTTCTCAGCCAGCAGAAGGTGGAACAGAGGAAAGCTTGTTTGTTGCTGACTCCTTGAATACTCCACAGCGGATAAGGGATTATCATGCCCTGAATGCACGCCTTGTACAGGCAGGAGTTACCCCCCAGCATAGAGTGGCATACCTTCAATTGTACCTTCTCCATCTTGCATTCCAATCAAGGCCAAAAGAAATTGTGGCACGTGCACAGCGCAGCCCTGAGTTTAGGAGAAGCTTTCAAGATTCTTTACGGCTTGATGAGCTTCTTCAGCGTGAATTAAGAAACGTAGGAATACAAAGGCTTACCCCGCTAAGAAGTATAGATCCTACGACAGCGCCACACAACATTTAAAAATAGCTTATTCTCTAATAAAGGTTATGGCTAAAAAAGCTGTGAGCAAACAGAAGCAACAAACCCATCATCGCCAGCCCCAACAGGCTTATGGCTGGTATCTTGTTCTCGTTGGCATATACGCGCTATTGAATGCCCTGGGAAGCTACCTTATCACGGTACCGCGCCTTGGCGAGATTTATGCAGTGACCTTTCAGCCCATGCCAACAGCATGGCTGCTATTGAACATTGTTCTGCTCATTATCTTTGTCACGAAAAAGTTTGACAAAACTGCCTTGGTTCTTCCAATCTATTACATCGCTGATTATTTTATATCCATTGTCCTTGGTATTGTGCTTGTTTACCATTACAACATCACTGATCTTGCCGGCCAGACATGGATCACGATCATCACTGGCATCACCTCCATATTTGAGATCGGGTTTGCGCTGTATCTCTGGTATAGGAAGATTTGAGAAAGGTTTAAGGCACTATTCTAATTTTTTCCTAAGAAATGAGAGATAATTTTCCATCGTTTTTTCAAAATGTTTTGTTGTGTCAAATTGATAATCAACGTGTTCAAAAGGCTCAAATTGCTCTTTAAATGAGAGGTACATTCCCCAACCAACCATATGACCAGTTCGATCTTTAAGCCGTGTTCGAACAACAGTTTTATCAGCAGTTACTAACGTAAGAACCATGCCCACAAACAGTTTCTTTGCCTCAGCAAAAAATGGCTCTCTGCTATTTTTCTTATGAAATGTTTCTTCCACTATGCAGTGCCTATTTTTTCTTGACAAGAT
>JACOVM010000003.1 GCA_016177345.1 Candidatus Woesearchaeota archaeon
GTATAACGCATCGTTGACGTCGATGAGGTCCCCGGTTCGAATCCGGGCGGGCTCACTATTATTCTTACTGTGTCTCTTTGTTATATTTTGAAGTGTTATACTTCAAAAGGATAATGCCAATCCCGCCCCGCCCTTTGGGCGGGCGGGAACGAACTGCAAAGGCGCAAACGCTATCGAAGTGGATATCGGGTCCTATTTTCGTGCTCCACACCCTTGAGGAGCACGAAAAAAGGACTCGAATTGAAACAGCGGTGCGTTCGCGCCTATTCGTCGTCGTTCACGGCGTAGCCGTGATTGTTATATTTTATAGGCACATGGCAAAAATATGCTCCAAATAATTTTTGGTATTGCATCGCCGATCACAATCTTTAAAAAACAGTCAACCAATATAATCCCTAAGATGGTCATGCCTCAGCAGAATTATGTCCTCAGCCAGAATCAAAAGAGGGTTCTCGTTCCTAAAGCGCTTCTTTTGATGTTCTTGACAGGATTGTTTTACTTCTTTGTTCTCCTTAATATTTGGCTTGCGTTAGAGTTGAAGCTACTGCGCATGAAGCCACCTATTGCAGTTCATATCATTGTGCTTCTCTTGCTTGGTGTTTTTGCTGCAATCCAGATGGTGCTTGACGTGCGGAGATTGCATCAGCGGCAGTATCTTTTTTCTGAGGAGTCTGTGTCGAAAACAGGTCATAACCAATTTATGATTCCATATACCAACATCGTGTCAATGATTGTAAAGAGAAATGTTATCGATCGTTTGTTTGGCACAGGCTCTATCGTGCTGAACAGCAAGTTCGTTATTCGGTCTGTTGATCATGTGGATGATGTCTACCGGTACCTTCGTGGTTTAGTTGATCACAAAAACGCAGCCTATCAGCCGATTCCAGTACGAGATGCCCATATTCAGGTGTGAGGGGGTATTCGATAGTGATGGCATGCACTACCCGATCCAAGTTAAATCAATATATTTATAAAGAAAAATAGTTCTAATCTTTGTATGATTCCGAAGAAATATTCTCGGGCTTCTTTCTTCCTCTTCTTTGCTATTTTTATTGTCCTTTCCCTCTATGTCTTATTCCCCTTTCTTCATGCCATTATTCTTGGTGTCCTTGTCGCATACATTTTTTATCCGATCTATGATTTTATGTTTCAGCGTGTCGGTGAGCGCGCTAATCTTGCTGCGTTCTTGACAACAGTTGGTGTTTTTTTAATTCTCCTCGTTCCATTAAGTATTTTTTTAGGCACTATTTCTGGTGATGTTACCTCATTTTACAAGTTTTCCAAAGAGAATATTCTCTCAGGATCGTTTGCTCAGCTTGACTGTACTGATAGGTTCTTGTGTAAAGCAAGCGATGTGATAAATAACCTGATTCAAGATCCGGAAGTGAAGAAATATATCAGTGCAGGGCTTGGAAAGTTGGTGGCGTTGGTGCTGGAATTGACGTCGAACATGTTGAAGTCGCTGCCAGGAGTTGCGCTGAATTTTTTTATTTTCGTATTTGTCCTTTTTTATTCTTTTCGTGATGGAAAAGACGTGCTTCAGCAAGCAATGGCGCTCCTTCCATTGAATGATTCATTTAAGCAGGATTTGAAAGTCCAGGCAAAAGAAGTTATTTATGCCACCGTGTACGGAAACATTATGGTTGCGATCATCCAGGGTATTGTTGGTGCAATTGGGTTTGTACTGTTTGGCGTTTCTTCTCCCGTATTGTGGGGGGTTGTGATGATGGTTGCCGCGCTCATTCCATTTATTGGCTCTGCCTTGGTGTGGTTTCCAGCAGCCCTTATTATTGTCTTTCAAGGATTTGTAATTGGAGATACTTCCACTATTTGGAAAGGTGTTGGCTTAATGTTGTACGGCTTGCTGTTCATTTCTACGATTGACAATCTGGTAAAGCCGAAGATTATTGGCAGGAAAACAAGCCTTCATCCGCTTCTTATCATGCTGGGTTTGTTTGGTGGATTGGCAACGATGGGCTTTTTAGGGCTTATCCTTGGGCCTTTAGTGTTAGCCTTCCTTACGTCCTTTGTTCGTGTTTACGCAAAGGACAAAGACAAAATATTTGACCACTCTTAAGAGACTGTTTTCTACCTTTTTGATTTAGTATTCAAGAATAGTGAACGTCTAATTCTGGTATTTTCTCTGTCTAGAGACAAAATAAAGGAATTGTATGATTTTTTTGTCTCCTTTCGTGAGTAGCTTGATTTCTATACCAGATGTGGGATGACATATATACCGTATATTCTTTTGATTAATTTTATATATTCATTTTTCACTATGGGTTTATACGAGTTAAAATGGTCAAAAACAAGCATTTGGCAAGATCAGGCAGAATACCCCTAAGGGTGTCTTCGCTAGAGACACGCCTTTCTACCCTGTTCCATACCCTCCAGATGATGGACATGCTTCAAGAGGTAACAACAAGAAGGCACCTACAGCACATGCCTTTGCAGATACTTTATGGATCAAGATACGGATCAAGATCTCCCTATTCCAAGCCATTTCCTCTTTCCTCCCCAAGCCAATACAGCCATGTCAGCCGCAACCCCCTTAAGCAGCCCACCTAATGCCACCTAATGAATCCTGACAGATCCATTATCCATAAAAAATCCCACAAATCCATCCAACATCAACACACCCCACATACCACCCACCACATACCCCAAATCAACCAAACAAAAAAACCAAACTAAAAAGACTAAAAAGAGGTGACCTATGACATCAACAATGGTACAACTTGTCAGCCATTTGACCTATGTCCAATGGATGATGGCCTTGGCAAGCCAACAACTTGAAGCAGATACCCTTTCTTTGTATCCGTATTCATTGAGTAGTTCCTCCGCAATATCTACTATAATATGTTCCCAACAACGAGGTGACCCATATGCGTTCGATATGCTTCTTGACCCCACATAGAGCGTTAACAGGGTCTGCTGCCACTATTGCACCACTCAATATCGCAGCAGGCCTTGCGAGAGCAGGGAAGCGCGTCTTGTTGGTAGATCTTCACTCCACCTCCACGTCGCGCTATCACCAACAGCTTCGTCACAAGAATTTATACCATTACATCATAGATCATGAGCCATTATCCTCTTGTACGACGAGGCTTGGCATGAACCTTGAGGTTATGGGAAGCCAAGGGTTTTCTGCAGAAGCAGAACTCTTTGCTATGGAAGACCTCACTAGAAGAGAACTATTTACCAAGCACTTCCGAGACCTCCACGCAGTATATGATTATGTGCTTTTTGACGGTGGCTCATCACTGGGATTGCTCACCCAGAACGCGCTCTATTATTGCGCAGAAGCAATTCCCCTAATCCCAACCACGGCCCATGGCATTGATTATGGAATGAAAATGATACGAACCATCCTGCTCAGTTCTCAGCTGTTTGGCAAGCCGGTGCGGATCAGCCGTATCCTACCGATAGAGTATAAGCCCGATAACCACTATGCTCGTTCTATGCTGGCGATGTTATTTTCGGAATACACCGGGCAACTTGTCATGCAGCCAATTGAAGACAGAAAGACACTGGAAGAAGCAACAATGAAAGGACAGTCAGTTTATACGCTGCCATCTTCCACCACCGCACGCCAATTTCGAGCTGTTGTCGAGATGATCGTGCAGGATGAGCAGTTGTACGACTCTGACATCGACGAGCGGATGCGAAGGCAGGCTCAGCTGATGCGCTTCAGCAAGCCCCGGGCTGACGTTCCGCTGCAATATTTTACAAGCGAGGTGATGCCTATGTCACGGCTCGAAACATAGTTGTTTTTCTAGGCTCCTCGAATGACATCGAGAAGCTGAAAAATAATGCAAAAATAATGCGTAAGGCTTAAATAGACCTCATTCCTCCTCCTTCCTGGGGGATCGCATGAGAACAGATAGAACTTGCAAAAAACGTTACACCACTTTTTTTACGCATTGCTCCGTTTTCACCTTATTTATTATCCTTATTAGCCTATTTAGTGGCAGTGCCAGCGCTGCTACCTTTATCATTCCCCATGATGATGAAGTATACCAAGTGCAAGACATGAAAGAAGAAGGGGCTGGCCAGCAGGTTGCCGCATTTGAAAGCACCCTTGAACAGCTTCAGGCTGAAATTCAGATGCTCCTTTTACTTGTTGATGGGCGGAGTGCATTTACTGATCGTTACGCCTACGGCCAGATATGGCGAAGAGAAAATTACCATTCTGACGCAAGATACCGAAGCTGCGTTCGTGACTTGATTGATGACCAATACAATCTTCTTCGTGATGCAGCAAAGAGCGGCGTTGAAGTTTCTGATGAAGACCTTGCTGACTTTCGCAGCCAAGAGCGCAAGTGCAGAAAGTATGCACGCAGAAGTTTTGTATCGTACCTGGATTGGATTCCCTACCTGCCATACAAGGCATCATTATGCAGATCTTATGATCCATTCGTGGTATATTCTCCAACAGGGTTTGACTCGTATGATGACTACATTGAATGGAGGAGAGTATGCGAGCGGCGTACCGTTGACTATTATGATTCATTTTTTGGCTCTGTTCCATTCTTTGATAGTTATTACAGTTATCATGACTGGACTGGATACGATACAGGATACGATGGGTATTATGATGGATACCCTGATAGCCCATATAGCTATGGTTATCCTGGTTACTCCTATGGAGATGATGTAACCCATCCTTATTATTATGACACTGCGGGCTATGCCGCTCCATTCTATGGCCTTGCGATGTATGGCAACCCATTCATGCCAACCTCTGCCGTGATCACGTACAATTCGCCAGAGTATTACTTTTCTGCAGACCTTCCGGGCGTGACACGCCCTTCCCGCGGCCCATTGTCCTACTCTTCAGATGCGTACACGGAATGGAAGAACAACTGCCTCTCCACAACATCTATCGACGGCAGGTTTTCTGACTGGTGCGCAAGAACAGCGTATTACTGGGCGGATGAGCCGGCTGATGGGGATGGGGCAGGCGATGGGGCTGGCTACTAAGGTGGATGGTAAGCATGCTCCTTACCTCATCAAATATTGTCCAGTATCTTCTCAATCGAGGATTTCTTGAAGAGCATCAAGAATACAGTGTTCAGCAATTAACAGGCGGAAACATTAACCATTCTTTTTTGGTCAAGACACCATCGAAAGTATTGATCATTAAGCAAGCACTCGACCATGCAGCAGCATCAGCTTCTTTTCCACTTCCAAGAAACCGCTTAGAAACAGAATACAACGCCATGATAGTCATGTCGAGAAATATCGGCTACGGTGTTCCTACTCCTTATGGGTACGATAGCGATAATTTTGTTCTCGTTCGAGCTGCCGTTCCACAACCATTTGAGTTGTTAACATACGATCTTGCAACGGGTGTTGTAAACGTTAAGCTTGCCGGCCGCCTTGGTACCTTTTACGGGACCCTTCACCGAACTACATTCCTCAACAAAAAGCTGAAACATTCTTTTCCAAGAACAGGCATTTTTGACCTGAAAATGGGTGTTTTTCACCGAGCATTTATTGCAGCAACAAATGACGAGACTATTAAGCGCAATGTTTCTGAAGCATTGGAGAAATGCTACAAGAATAGCATTTGCCTTGTTCATGGGGATACGAATCCAAAAAATATTTTTGTCCATGGCAATGATTTTTATGTAATCGACCAGGAAATAGCCCATGTTGGAGACCCATCATTTGACATTGGCAACCTCCTTGGCCAGTATCTTCTTGCCTGCATTATCAATTACCCTCTTAGAAAAAAATATTACGATGCGATGGTTGCATTTCTTTCGTCGTACGAACAGGCAATTTCTGAAGTTGATGAAAAGGAATTGTTGAAAACAACGTCACTTGCTTCATTCTATCCACAGATAAAACAAAATAGCATTCAGCACTTTGGAGTCTGCCTTTATGCACGATCGTACGGCCCGTTTAATGTTCACTTTATTGACGAGAAAACCAGGACAACTATTTATGCAATAGCGGTAGCGTTATCTCAGGAAAAACATGCTGATCTAGAGCAGATTTTTAGGGTCGTTGACAAGCTCGGGGCGCCATTATCTGCTGTCAGGCCAATAAGAAGAAGTGTTGTTGCAGCCTCTGGAAGGCTATTTTAAGAATATGAATAACCAGGATTAATAACTAAGGAAGATGGATATTATGAGCAACGTTTACCTTGCAAGGCACACGGAAAGTCTGAACAATGAGAGGAAAATATTTGGTGGGGTAGACGTCGCCGCTCCGTTAACACCAAAGGGCAGGGAACAAGCTGAAGAGCTTGCTGCCCGTTTTCGTGCTGTTTCCCTTGATGTTGTTCTTTGCGGATCAGCACTTCGACATATCGAAACTGCCGCTCCTCTTGTTGCCCAGCAGGATGGCCTTGTCGTCCATATGGATCCAAATCTTAATGAGAGGGATCATGGAAATCTCAATGGAACATCATATGTAGGCATTCATGACGTCATTTACTTCCTTTATCATAATGAGAACAGGGAGTGTGGAGAACCTCTTTCTGCAGTTCATGCTCGTGCAACGATGATCCACAGGAAACTGACTGATAAGCTTCAAGGAAAAGAGGTTTTTGTCATGTCTAGTGGCTTTTTTACCACTGTTCTTTGTGCCGTACTGGAAGGGGTTGACATCCGTTACCGTCAACCTCATGTTTTAGCCAATGGCCACTACCACCACTATGAATTGACAGATGCTGGTGTGTTTGTTCCGCGTGGCTACAATTTGTAGATAAATACTGCATAACAATGTTAGAAGATAGCGAACGAGGGGTACTCTATCGCGAGAGACAGAGTGCGCCCCGTTCTTTTGGAACTTGTTCTGAGCAGAAATAGTTTTTTAGAAGCTAGCCGCCGGCAAGCAATGCGATAGGCCGCCTGCTATCAACTTCCGGATCTGCCATGACTTTAAAAAGCTCATGGTACTGATGCATAATTCTGTTGTTTCGGAGAGTGTTTTGTTTCATGTCAATCACCAAGAACATGAAGAGATTTTTTCCTTTTAAAGTTGCTTACTAAAGCTTTCAGTAAAGCTTTAGGAAAGGATTTTGGGAGAAAAAGCCATAACCTTTAAAAACAAAACAGGAAAATATACCTTATTCGTTGCCGACGTCGCATAACTCGGATGCGCATAAGGGCGTAGCCCTTATCAACCCTAGATTGAGTGGGATTTCGCGGTGCTCAATCCCACGCCTTGCGACGCGGAGGTAAGGGCAGCAC